>CALQCV020000026.1 GCA_943329165.2 Candidatus Nitrotoga sp. CP45
ACTTACTTCAAAAAGGGTTAAAGTAATACCTTGGTATAATTCAATTTTTTTCAACCACATAGAAACATAGTTATCATGAAACTCATTAAGGCAATTCACTTTGTTTTAGAAAATCATAGCTATATGAGCCAACAATCTGGCCTTTTTAACTCTATTTTTCTATGATTCTATGTGGTTTTCTAGATTTAAGAATCACTTGTAATATGACCTATCTGGTTAAAGTAATTTATCAATAATCATTTCTTCGGTAATTCCTTCTGCGTCTGCTTTGTAATTTTTGATAATTCTGTGACGTAGAATTCCTGTTGCTACCGCTTTTACATCCTCAATATCCGGTGAAAATTTTCCGTTGAAAGCAGCGTTGGCTTTGGCGGCTAAAATTAAATTCTGAGAAGCTCTTGGCCCTGCACCCCAATCCAAATAATTTTTTATATAATCATTAGACAACGTATTATTAGGACGCGTTTTGCTTACCAAAGTAACCGCATATTCAATCACATTATCTGCTACTGGAATTCTACGAACTAAATGCTGAAAATCTATAATTTCCTGAGCTGTAAATAAAGGATTAATGGTTGGTTTTTTATCCGATGTGGTGCTTTTTACTACATCAACTTCTTCAGAAAACGATGGGTAATCCAATTTGATAGCAAACATAAAACGATCTAATTGCGCTTCTGGTAAAGGATAGGTTCCTTCCTGCTCAATTGGATTTTGGGTTGCCAAAACAAAATAAGGTAAATCTAATTTATAATTCTGACCTGCTATAGTTACCGAGCGTTCCTGCATGGCTTCTAGTAAAGCAGCCTGCGTTTTCGGTGGCGTTCTGTTAATCTCATCGGCCAATATAATGTTGGCAAAAATTGGTCCTTTGATAAATTTAAAACTGCGGCTTTCGTCCAAAATTTCACTTCCCAAAATATCCGAAGGCATCAAATCGGGTGTGAACTGAATTCTTTTAAAATCTAATCCTAATGCTTGTGAAATCGTATTCACCATCAGTGTTTTTGCCAAACCTGGTACTCCAACTAAAAGTGCGTGGCCACCTGAAAAAATACTCAATAAAATTTGATCAATGACATCGTCTTGACCTACAATTATCTTGGCAATTTCTTTTTTAAGTTCTGTTCTTTTTTGAACTAAATTCTGAATGGCTACAACGTCTGACATCTTTTATTAAGGATTTAACGATTAAGGAATTAGGATTTCGGTAATCTAAATTTATGCATTATTTTTTCAACCAATTGTTAGTGAACGTACACTCTTTGTACTCACCATTTATTTTAATGTAAGTTTCTTTGATTTTTTCATCAGTCCATTTGGCAATGGCTTTGATTTGTTTTTCCTTTAGTGCCAAATCTTTGATTTTTACATAATCTCTTGCATAATCAGCTGTGTGCTGGTCAATTCTGTCAGTCACTGTGATGATTTTATATTTTTTTCCGCTTCTTGGATCATCATCTAAAATTGGTGAAGTTATCGCTTTATCTTTCAAATTAGAAACTTCGCTATACAAACTCGGATCCATTTTGGTTAATTCAAAGTGAGTATCTTGTGTTTTAGGATTAATCAAAACCCCACCATTAGCGCGTGTCTCTTTTTCATCAGACATTGTTCTTGCCGCTTCCGCAAAAGTAATTTCACCGTTTTCGATTTTTCTTTTTATGGTCATGGTTTTCTCTTTAGCATCTTTCAAAGCTTGGTCAGAAACTTTTGGCATCATCAGGATATGTCTTAATTCGACTTCTTGTCCCTTGATTTTTTCAACCATAATGATGTGATAGCCGTATTCTGTTTCAAATGGCTCAGAGACTTCTCCCTCTCCCAATGAAAAAGCAACATCTTTAAACTCTTTTACGAATTGGGTTTTTCTATTAATTTTATAGAAACCTCCACTAGATGCGGAACCTCTATCGTCAGAATAGATAACAGCTCTTGTCTTGAAACTTGAGCCGGCCAACACTTCAGCTTTAATTTCTCTTAATCTGTTAATTACTCTTTGTTTTTCTTCATCCGAAATTTTTGGCGCTACGACGATTTGCGCCACTTCCATTTCGGCACCAAAAACGGGTAAGTCACTTTCAGCGATTGCTTTAAAGAAAGTACGCGTTTCCTCCGGAGTAATTTCGACAGCATCAATGATTTTTCTTTGCATTTCGCCACCTAATTTATTCGTTTTAATAATGTCGAATAATTCTGTTCTGAATTCGTCTTCGGTACTTTTTTTGAAATATTGAACCACTTTATCCATTGAACCCAATTGCTCAACCATATAGTTAACCTGCTCATTTAATTTTTCTTTAATCTCGTCATCCTTGATGATGATACTATCCTGAACTGCTTGGTGCGCATACAATTTATCTTCCAATAATTTACCTAACATTTGACAACGTGAAATATCTTTTATAGAATTTCCTTGGCTTGACAACTCCAAAAAAGACTTGTCAATATCAGAATCAAGAATAATATAATCACCAACTGTTGCTATAACACCATCAATTTTTTGCTTTTTATAAAAAGCTGCAACAGGTTTTGTTTTGACTGAGTCTTTAATAATTTCCTGTGCATTGGCAAACCCTACTGTGCAAAGAATTGCAATAATTGCTAAGGTAAGTTTGCTATTTGTATATTTCATAATCACTGTTTTTAATGGCATCATTGGTGATATCCTTTTCAAATTTTTTAATCAATTCTAATTTTCTTTTGTTCAGCAGCACTTCTTTCAACGTTGGTTTACAATACTCAAATGGTAAAACCTGATTTTTATCTAATACGCTTCGTACTTTAATCAGATACGTGTCATTATTATCCTGAATTTGCATCTTTTTCCCCGGCCGAATTAATTCGTCTCTATTTTCGGGTGTTATAACAGGCAACTTTGCATACACTTGACTCATATCAACCCAAACACTATCATTCATTGCAAAACTCTTGCTTTGTAAAGCATACGTGTCCCAAAACTTTTTGTCCTTTTTAGAATAAGTAAAGAACTTATTTTTTATGGTTTCAAAACGCGGATTCTCTCTTGAAAGATTGACATATCGCAATCGGACTAATGTTCCGTTGGCTTTGAAATTTTCCTTATTTTCGTCGTAATATTTTTTTAATTCATCTTCTGTTACCAATGTATCAACAGTGTTTTTTACCACTTCTTCCATATAAGCACTAGTGTATAAATCGATTTTATACTGTTTAATTAGGGCATTATATTCTCTCTTTTTAACATCGCTAAGATTTCTCTCTGCAGCTTCAATCAACAATTTTTGACTTGCCCAACGATCAATAAAATCTCGAACCAAAAGCAAACTATCCTCTTTTGAAGTTCCGGCTGGAACTAATTTTGCAATATCACTTTTGTACAAATAATTTTTACCTACTCTGGCAATTGACTGAGATTTTTGTTCTGGTTTTAAATAATTACAGGAGCAAAACATTAAAAAAATTAGGAAAAAACTAGTTCGAATCATTTTACTGATTAAGTAGTTTTTTTGCACGGTCAAAAGCTTCTTGGTTGATTTTTATGGTGAATTCCTTTTTTAAATCGGACACCCAACTTTGCTCCAAGTATTGCTGATATTCATTGATAAGCTTGCCTTTGCACTCCTCAATTGTTTTAACTCCGGCTGGCATCACTTTATCCACTTTGGTCACAAAATAATATTCTCCTTCTTTAAATACATCTGAAACGCCAAGATTATATTTCATCGATTTTGGCAACCCATCACTTCCTTCTTCAAAAATACCGCTATTGGTCATTATGTTGATAACATTTTCAACATTCAATTTGTCTTTGATATCTTGTGGTTTCTGATTTTTCTTCAAAAATGATTGTGCTTTTTTAATCACGTCTTGTTTAGTCGATGAAGCAATTGTCACCTCAACTCTTTTCTTCCACATATGTTCCATTTTATGCTCATCATAAAACTTTTTCAAACCAATAGTATCTGTTTTGGCACGATCCCAGATTTCTTTTTCCATTAAGTCAAAAAGCAATAATCCGTCACGATATTCTTCCATCACGTTTGCAAAATCAGAAAATTCAGTTTCCAAATTTTCATCGTAGTAGGCAGTCAATTGTTCGTCCAAAAATTTATCATACAAAGTGTCAACTAACTTTGATAACGGCTTTACTTTTAAACCTGCTTTTTGTTGTTTATCTATAAAATCTAGGAATGTCTTGCCCTCTACTTTCTTATTGTTAATAGTTACTAAAACAGCATTGTATTCACTTGCGTTTGCCGGAAGTGCCCATTTTGACTCATAAAAGTCATTGGTTACTACTTTTGAAATTAATCCGTACTGTTTAGCATCTTTTTTATATGTGTATTTTTTTCTGAGTTTTTCGTTTAAAGAAGCTGTAATTTTTTTAGACCTATCGTCTTTACCGATTTTATCTCCTAACTCATTTTTCATTTCATCCATTGATTTTACCGGATGTTTTTCAATCAACTTAACAATATGCCATCCGAAATCAGAGCTAAATGGTTTTGAAATATCATTAACATTAACTAAAGAAAAAGCACTATTTTCAAATTCTTCAGAACTCAATTGTCCGGAAGCAAATTTATTCAACACGCCACCTTTTGATGCAGAGGATTTATCTTCTGAGAATTGTTTGGCTAAATCTTCAAACTTCTCTCCTTGCTGAATTTTTTGATAAATTTCATTGATGGTTTTTTCAGCATCTTTTTCAGTTTCTTCAGGTTTTGGTTTTAAAATCATGATGTGAGCCACCGTAATTTCGCCTCGATTGGCTCTTATTTCATTAATTTTCAAAATATGGTATCCAAAACGCGTTCTAATTATTTTAGAGACTTTTCCTTTTTGCGTTTGGTAAGCTGCATTCTCAAAAGGATAAACCATTCTGAAAGCTGAGAAATAACCCAAATCTCCTTTGTTTTCTTTGGCAGATGGATCTTCAGAATACTGATCGGCTAAGTTTGCAAAATCTTCTCCGGCAACAGCTTTTTTGCTGATATCTTCCATTTTTTTATAGGCCTTCAAAGTGTCTTCGGGTGAAGCGTTTTCATCTACTAAAACAAGAATGTGTGAAGCTCTGATTTCCTTTTGAAGTCGTTTATAGCCTTCTTCTATAAGTTCCTGCGTGATTTTAGTATCGTTAAAATAGTTTTTGGCTAATTGTGCTCTGTATGATTTTAACTCATTTTTATATTGTGCTCCATCTTGCAAACCAAGTTTATACGCTTTGTTTACTTTTAACTTATATCCAACGAAAAGTTCTAAATATTGATTTAAGTCTTTTTGAGAATCATCTTTTACCAAATCTAAATTCTTTTTGTAAATCCGAGAAAACTCATCTGTGTAATAAGGTTTATCATCGATTGTAAACAAAGCTTCCTTTGTATTATTTTGTGCTTTACTTGCGAATGACAGTAAAACGAACAACCCTAAAAATAACTGTTTTGTGTTCATGCTTTAAAAAATTTATATACTAAATAACTATTAATCATGCGTTTGATAACTTCCAAAAAATACTTTCGGAAAGCATTATAACAATCAACAAAAATAACAATTCAAACACATTATACAACTATCGCGACTAGTATTAACAAAATTTTATTAACATGAAAAACCTACAGAAAGATTTGAACTATAAAGCATGTAGAAATAATCAGTAAATAATAGTATTTTTGCAACCAATTTATTAAAAATCATGAGTTTTTTAAAAGAGATAGAACGTCGCAGAACCTTTGGAATTATTTCGCATCCTGATGCCGGTAAAACCACACTAACAGAGAAGTTATTGCTGTTTGGTGGTGCTATTCAGGAAGCTGGAGCGGTTAAAAACAATAAAATCAAAAAAGGAGCCACTTCCGATTTTATGGAAATTGAGCGTCAAAGAGGAATCTCGGTATCGACTTCTGTTTTGGCTTTTAATTATAAAGGCAAAAAAATAAATATTCTAGATACGCCCGGACACAAGGACTTTGCCGAAGACACATTTAGAACATTGACTGCAGTAGATAGTGTTATTGTGGTAATCGACGTTGCCAAAGGTGTTGAGGAACAAACCGAAAAATTAGTTTCTGTTTGTAGAATGCGACACATTCCGATTATAGTTTTCATTAATAAATTGGATAGAGAAGGGAAAGACGCCTTTGATTTGATGGATGAAGTGGAACAGAAATTAGGACTGAACGTGACACCTTTGAGTTTCCCTATTGGAATGGGTTATGATTTTCAGGGGATTTATAATATTTGGGAACAAAACATTAATTTGTTTAGTGGTGATAGCCGCAAAAATATTGAAGATACCATTGCTTTCTCTGATATTGAAAGTACAGAATTGGAAAAAATAATTGGCGAAAAACCAGCGGTAAAACTTCGTGATGAACTGGAATTAATTTCAGAAGTATATCCGGCGTTTGACAGAGATCAATACCTTGCCGGAAATTTACAACCTGTGTTTTTTGGTTCCGCCTTGAATAATTTCGGAGTTAGAGAGTTGTTGGATTGTTTTGTTGAAATTGCTCCGGCACCGAGACCAAAAGAATCAGAAACTCGTTTGGTAAAACCTGAAGAACAAAAGATGGCTGGTTTTGTTTTTAAAATTCATGCTAATATGGATCCAAAACACCGTGATAGATTGGCGTTTGTAAAAATTGTTTCAGGAACTTTTGAACGTAACAAACCTTATATGCACGTAAGGTTGAACAAGAATTTGAAATTCTCAAGTCCAAATGCGTTTTTTGCAGAGAAAAAGGAAATTGTTGACATCTCGTATGCTGGTGATATTGTAGGTTTACACGATACCGGGAATTTTAAAATTGGAGACACCTTAACCGAAGGTGAAATAATGAGTTTCAAAGGAATTCCAAGTTTTTCACCGGAACATTTTAGATACATCAATAATGCAGACCCATTAAAGGCAAAACAACTAGACAAAGGCATTGACCAGTTGATGGATGAGGGCGTGGCGCAATTGTTCACGTTAGAAATGAATAACAGAAAAATTATTGGAACCGTTGGCGCACTTCAATACGAAGTAATTCAATACCGATTGGAACATGAATATGGCGCTAAATGTAGTTATGAAAATTTTCCCGTACACAAAGCGTGTTGGGTAAAACCAAACGACCCAAAAAGCGAGGAATTCAAAGAGTTCAAAAGAATTAAACAAAAATTCTTAGCTCATGATAAATATGGACAATTAGTCTTTTTAGCCGATTCTGAATTCACTATACAAATGACACAAAATAAGTTTCCAAATGTAAAACTTTTCTTTACTTCTGAATTTGACTAATTAACAGTAAAAAAACACATTAAATTTTTTTGATGTAGAAAAAGGTTTACTATATTCGCATGAAAAAGATTACTATGAAAAATATATTCAAATATTGTGCAATTGCATTGGTACTGTTGTCCGATTTTGCGATTTATGCTCAAGTACTTCCTGAGGATCCTCTTGGAGGAGATCCTCAACCAGCACCAATTAATTCTAAATTAATTTTACTAGCCATAATAGGTGTAGTATACATTCTATATATTTTTAGAAAAAACAAAAGAATAGTGTAAACACAAAATTTCAAAAAAAAACACTCCAAAAGGGGTGTTTTTTTGTTATAATAAACTATCTATCTCCTGCAATGTCTGTATTTCTTAAATTTTTTAGAAGGTATAACACTTACTTTTAATTAGGAAGGAATACAAAATATAACAATTTATTGAACCTTTTATTTTCAGAAAACAAGCATAAAAAAACCCTATCTAAATATGAATTTAAATAGGGTTTTAATTTCCTTAAAACGATTTTTATAATAATTTCAAACTTTTCAATAGTTCTGGACGATTTCGTCGGCTAACAGGAACAACATCTTTACCAATCAATACGGTATTGTCTTCAATATCAATAATTTTTTTTGTGTTAATCATATACGAACGATGTGATTTGAAAAACATACCAGCAGGCAATTTATTTTCAATTTTCTTGAGTGTATTATGCACTATATAATTATTACTTTCGGTTTTTATTGATACATAATCTCCTTTGGCTTGAAAATATAATATAGAATTAGTGTCAATTTTTATTAATCTTTTACCCATGTTAATATAAAAAGTGGATTGAAAATCTTCAGATATTTTTTCTAGATTTTGCTTTTTTGAATTTAAATTGTCATTATTTCGAGTATTTATTTTTTTTATTGCTCTGTCAAATCGCTCTTCTGTGATTGGTTTAACTAAATAATCAACAACATTATCATACTCAAATGCATTTATAGCAAATTCTTTATCAGAAGTAACTAGAACAATGTTGACATTATGTTTTATAGTGTCAATAAAATCAAAACCATTAAAATCGGGCATATGAATATCTAGAAATATTAAATCTACTTTTTTCTTATTTAAGTATTTTACAGCTTCTATAGCGCTATTAAATTCCGCATCTACAACATGTTCTGTTCTAGAAGTAATTAACTCGCTAATAATAGCTCTAGCCATTAACTCGTCATCAATAATAATACATTTCATTTTTATAGTTATTGGAGATTTGTGAAATTGCGAATTACAATTAATATTTCTTCAAATTCTTTTTGTAATTCTGTTTTCCCTTCTCTTAAGTTATTTTCATATTCTTCAGCAATATAAAAACTATTTTCCATACCGTAAACAGAAATTTTATGTTTTATTTTATGAACACATTCTGATACTTGTTTGATTTTATTTAAACGCAAGCACATATAATAGGCGTCTATTTCCAATGGCAATTCATATTTTATGATATCGATAATTTTATGTTTAAACGTTTCGCTTTTGCCTGAAAGTTTTAGTATGTAATTTAAGTTAGGTTGTTCCATTATTTACTTTTGGTATTTTAAAATAAAATATAGTTCCTTTATTTAGCTCACTTTCTAACCATATTTCGCCTTTGTAATTTTCAATTATTTTTTTCACTATTGACAATCCTATTCCAGAAGATTTTGAGTCACCAGAATATGATTCAAAAATATCAAATATTTTCTCATGATATGATTTTTCTATTCCAATACCATTGTCTTTTATAGAAAACAAATGAAAATCAGCAATATCTTTATAAGTAATAGTGACTTTTCCTTCTTTTTTATTACTATAATTAACAGCATTACTTATTAGGTTTTGAAATAACTGTTGTATTCTGTATTTATCAGTAAAAATAGTAGGTAATTTATTCTTTATTTTAATAGTTACATGACTTGGGATGTGTATCATAGCAATTACGAGATTAAGTATTTCATTTAAATCAACTTTTTGATATTTATATTCAGTTGTATCAAGTTTAGAAATCGTTAATACCCCATCAATTAAGTTGTCCATTTTCTCAACTTTCTCCACTAACATGTCCATATATTTTTCCCCGTTTTCAGTAAACAACATATCTTTTTCTTCTTTTATCCAAGAAATAAGTGTGTGAATACTTCGTAACGGAGATTTTAAATCATGGGAAATAATATGAGCATAATCATTTAAACTTTCATTTTGTCTTTCAAGTTTTAATAATAATTCTTCCTTTTGAATTTCTAATTTTTTCTTTTCTGTAATATCCAAATGAATTCCGATGCTTCCTATAACTTCCCCATTTAAATTAAAATTGGGCGCACCACTAATCATCCAATGCCTTATTTCTTTTGATTTATTTCTTATATCAATTTCATATGAATCTGCAATACTCTTGATTGTTCTGTCTACTAACTTATTTTTAATTATTTTTTTATTCATTTCATTTAAAAAAATAGTTGATGCATTTTTACCTATCAACTCTTCTTTTTTATATCCACTCATTGAGCAAAAAGATTGATTTGCTAATTTTATAATATCATTATTATCAACTTCAAGCAAACCCATATTCATATTATCTATAATGCTACTGTATTTTGTTTTTTCTATTTCTAAGCTTTGTTCGTATCTTTTTTTAATTGTTACATCTACATAATTCCATAAATGACTACTGTCAATTAGAATTGGAATGTAAGTTCTTTCGAGTATTCTACCATCAGCCAACTCTATTTCTTCTGCAATCACCATTTTTTGATTTTTAAAAATAGTTTTAACTCTATTAAGAAATTGATCAGGATCTTTAAATAATAATTTAGTGCTTTCGGCTGCCTCATCACAGTCAAAACCCTGCATTAACTCAGGATCTATATCTATACCAAAAATGTCACAAAACTTTTTATTGACTAATCGTATTTTTCGGTTAGCATCTTCTAATAAAATACCCGATTGTAAATTCTTAATTAATAAATAAAGTCGGTTTTCAGATTCAATAAGACTTTGTCTATGTTCTTTTTCAAAGGAGATGTCTTCTTGAATGATAAAATATTTTAAAACTTCGCCTTCGTTATTTGTTATAGCTCTACCCTTTACCCTTGACCAATAACTGGTTTTTGATTTTTTATAATTAATAATTTCGGTATCAAAAGCTCCACTATTAATCATTTGGTTATCTATGAATTCTAGAGTGTCTTTATTGGTTTTTGGACCCTGTAATAATTTTGTTATTTTTTTTCCGTATACTTCTGCTCTTATATATTCTGTCAACTCTACAAAACGGTCATTCACCCATTCTATTTTTCCTTTATTATTACATATAACTATGGAACTAAAGTTTCTCTCAGCTATGGAGGATAGTAATAATAATTTTTCTTCTTGTTCTTTTTCGGATGTTATATCTTCAATTACAGCAAAGTAATTTAATATTCTGCCATCTACATCTCTTACCGGTTGCTTAATAGTTTTAAACCATACTTTTTTTCCATCTAGCGAAATGGTGGTTTTTTCATTACTAAATATTACACCTTTTTCAAATTCGGTTAAAATACTTTCTATTTCTATAGGATCATATCTTTTGTTTGGTTCAAAATCATGAATAGAACTTCCAATAATTTTATTTAAAGGTAAGCCTACTATATTTAGATAAGCATCATTACACCAAGATATAATTCCTTTAGTATCAAATATGACAACTCCATTCTTATTGGCACGCGCAACTAATGATAATTTATTTAATTCTTCTTTATCTTTTTTTAGAATATTTCTTTGATCATTTACTGTCTTTAACAATTCTTTCAAATCGTTATAATTGATTTCGTAATTTTTAGAAACGTGTAATATATCAAGCAATGAATCATGAAAAGCAAAATCATTTATAGATAGATTTTTTTGAACAACCTCATCTATAGAAACAAACCATGGAGATCCAACAAAAAGATAGCCCTCGTCATTAATTTCAAATTGACCTTTAAGAATAGTTTCATCTTTGTAATTTGATTTTAATATAACCAGTTGATTAGTTATAGTATTAAATTGATTTGTTGAATATTCTTCAATATGAGGCCTTGAGATAGAAAAGTTATCTTTAAATAACGTTTTTTTTAATTCTGGAATAATTTTAGGGATACTTTTGCCATAGCTTTTAATACACAAATTAGTATCTAATAAAATATAAAAAGGAAATATTTTACTAAAAGTATCTTTTCTAAATTTAAATTCTATTTGTTCCATAACTGTTACCAGCTTATTTTAAAAATTTCGTGATCTGAACCATCTGACCTAGACTTTAATAATTCTATTTCGGTTTCGGTAGAATAGATAATTCCTAATCCTTGAATTAAACCTCTAACAAATTCTTGCAATCCTTCTCTTTTTGAAAAATAATGCAAGCAAAGATTTCTTTCTTCAATATGGCTAACTTTAAATTCTGGAGGTGTTAATTTAGGATAATGCAACATAACTCTATTATGAAATGCTGGTAAGTTGATCAAAAATTGTTTTAAGTTAGAACCACCTGTTTGCATTAACCCACTGTATTTATCTCGAGTAGTTTTTACTACCCACCATTCACCAAAAGCAATCATTACATCATCTATACTCATATTCATTTCTTGAGAAATTGTTTGAGCAAGTTGGTATGTTATAGCATCATCATATGTTTCGTTACTAATAAAAAAACTATGTTCAATTCCGCTCTTTTCTAGAATTATTTCCCATTTATCTTCTCCGAAATTGGAAATTACTAGTTCTTCAATTGCTTTGTTAACGATACCATACATAAACTTAGTTTTTACTTATTAATTTGTTTATTGACCAATAGTTCATTAGATTTTCAATGCACACAACATAATCTTCATATTTTAATGGTTTTAACATATATCCAGCAATACCTATTTCATAACATTCTAATATGTCTTTAGAGTTATTGGATGTAGTTAATACAATTGCCGGTATGAAACGAAATTTATTGTCTTTCTTTATAAACTTTAAAAAATCTATGCCATTAATTTTGGGCATGTTTAAATCTAATACAATTAGATTAATAACTTGTGTTTTTGTTTTTAATAAATTTATGGCTTCTTCGCCATTACGAGCTACTAAAATCGTATGTTTTTTTTCAAAACTATTAATAACACGATTAAATTTCATTATTTCGATAGAATCATCTTCAATCAAGAGTATATTCAATAAATTATTCATTATTAATATATTATCTATTTTTATCAAATATAAAGAAAAAAACTACTTTAAAATAATTTAAACATCAAGGATGGTCCAAAAAAAATAATTTTTTTTAGAATAATAATTTTAAAAAAAGCTTTTTGATTTTATTTTTTTGTTTAATTAAGTTGGCTATAAACATTTCATTTAAAAAAATATAACGCCAATTTATTACTACAGTCAAAGTTTAAACTGCAAGAGTAATTGATAAAGAATATATCAATTACCTCATAATAAATGATTTCAAAAGTTAACTATAAAATAGCTAGAATTTTATACCAATAACAATTAAAATAATTAAGAGGTCTTTGTTATTTATTAAATATTAATTCAACATCGTTTTTAGATAAAGGTGTGTTG
>CALQCV020000027.1 GCA_943329165.2 Candidatus Nitrotoga sp. CP45
CATAATAAAAGCTGTTGGATTTGCATTACCAATATCTTCGCTGGATAAAATTAGCATTCGTCGGGCAATGAACTTCACATCTTCGCCACCTTCAATCATTCGAGCCAACCAATACACCGCGCCATTTGGATCGCTTCCCCGAATAGATTTTATAAAAGCGGAAACTATATCGTAATGTTGTTCACCGGTTTTGTCATACAGCACTGTATTTTGCTGAACCAATTGCAAAACTTTATCATTGGTAATAGTAATTTGACCTTCAGGGCTTGCGTTTACGACCAGTTCAAAAATATTTAATAGCTTTCGTCCATCGCCGCCCGAAAGTCTGAGCAGGGCTTCGGTTTCTTTTAGTTTTATTTTTTTGGAAGCCAAAAAGGTGTCTTCCTTCATCGCTCGATTTAATAAAGCCAATAAATCGTCTTTAGAAAACGGATTTAAGACATACACCTGACACCGTGACAAAAGCGCCGCAATAACTTCAAAACTCGGATTTTCGGTTGTGGCACCGATCAGTGTAATCCAGCCTTTTTCAACTGCAGCCAAAAGCGAATCCTGTTGCGATTTGCTAAATCGGTGAATCTCATCAATAAACAGAATAGGATTTTTTGCTGTGAACAAACCACCGCTAAGTTTCGCTTTTTCTATTACCTCGCGAATGGCTGCCACTCCGCTATTGATTGCACTTAATTCGTAAAAAGGTCGATTACTTTGCTTGGCAATAATCTGCGCCAAAGTTGTTTTTCCTGTTCCTGGTGAACCCCAAAAAATCATTGACGGAATTATGCCACGAGCAATTTGTGGCGTTAATGAACCGTTTTTACCAACAAGGTGAAGCTGACTGATATAATCGGCTAATTGTTGCGGTCTGATGCGTTCGGCAAGTGGTGCTTCCATGTTGTAAATTTATACTATTTTTTTGATTGTCACATTGTCCCGAGGCTTCGGGATGTCGAAATGTTGGAGCCAATCGTTTGGGCATTTTTTAAACTTGAAAATCCTGCAAGGTTTCAAAAACCTTGTAGGTATGTTTTGCTAAAGACCTACAAGGTCAAAAAAGACCTTGCAGGAAATGAGTTAACTGACAAAATTGCATTACTTTTAGTTTGGTTATATTTTTGACAAAAGCAAAAAGTATTTTTAATTTTACTATGAACGATTATCATCATTTTAAGTTTACTCCTTCAGTTTGGTTAGTGCCGTTATTACTGCTGATTCTGATATGGTTTGTTTTCTTTTTGGAGCATAGTTTCAATGCTGATTTGACTTCACACGGAATTTTACCAAGAACGGTTTCAGGTTTGCAAGGTGTACTTTTTAGTCCGTTTCTTCATGGAAGTTTGAATCATATAGCCAACAATTCTATTCCGTTATTTATATTGATCACAGCATTGATTTATTTCTATAGGGATATATCACTAAAGATACTGTTCTATGGCATTTTACTTTCCGGATTGATAACCTGGGTAATTGGCAGAGAATCGTATCATGTAGGTGCTAGTAGTTTGATATATGTGTTGGTTTCTTTTATTTTTTTTAAAGGAATGATGACACAATATTATCGATTGATGGCTTTGTCAATGGCGGTAGTACTATTTTATGGTGGAATGATATGGTATGTTTTTCCGGATATTGACAAAACGATTTCCTGGGAAGGTCATTTAGCAGGATTGATTACTGGATTTTTCTTTGCAACGTATTATAAAACCCCCGATTATAAGAAAGCCATACAATACAATTGGGAAAAGCCTGATTTTAATCCGGAAGATGATATTTTTATGAAGCATTTTGATGAAAACGGAAACTTTGTTAATACGCTAAATGAGGAAGAGAAGGTTGACCAAGATAGCTCAACAGCAACAATCAATTATGTATATGATTTTAAAGAGAATAAAAATTTAAACCATTAAGAAATTAAGGTGTATTAAGTCTTAATTTAACTTAATTTCTTAATGGTTAAAAAAGGGAATATTTTACTTTCTTTGTCTCACAGCTTCATAAAGAAACGCACCACAAGCTACAGAAACATTTAGTGAACCGATACTGCCGAACATGGGTAATTTAGCTTTTTCATCTACAATTTTTAAAACTGATGGATTGATTCCCCTGTCTTCACTTCCCATGATAATTGCCACGGGTTCGTTTAGTGAAATATCATAAATGTTTTGGTCGGTTTTTTCAGTGGCGGCAACGGTTTTTATTCCGCTTCCTTGAAGGTGGAAAATAGCGTCTTTAATATGTTCGACTTTGCAAATAGGAACGTTAAATACAGCACCTGCAGAAGTTTTTACGGTATCACCATTTACTGGGGCAGAACCGGCTTTTTGAACAATGATTCCATCAACACCGGTACATTCCGCGGTACGGATAATGGCACCAAAGTTTCGGGCATCACTTATTTGATCCAGAATCAAGAACAATGGTGTTTTACCAGATTCAAGGACTTTTTCAATTAAATTTTCTAAATCATGAAAGGAAATAGGAGAGATTGTAGCTACGGCGCCTTGATGATTATTAGAAGTTAATCGGTTTAGTTTTTCAACGGGAACATAAGAGAAGTTGATGCTTTTTTGTTTCATCACTTTCATCAATTCTTTCATTAAATCGCCTTGTGTGTCCGATTGAATAAATACTTTGTCAATAGCGGCACCTGATTGAATTCCTTCTATAATTGCTCTAATCCCGAAGATTTGATGTTCTTTTTCCATGGCGCAAAGATATAGTATATCAGTTTGTTTTTTTTGATATGATTTAAAAGTTTATATTATTAATATTACGCCAGTTTGTAATCATTGTACCATCACTTCGTTCCTGTTCTTGATTACCTGAGTATATAATTAGTGCATTATCATTTTTGCTCAAATTATTCCAATATTTTAGATGTTTAAAAAAATCAGTATTAATAGTTTTCCCTGATTTTATTTCTATTGGGATTAGTTTTTCATTTTTTTCAATAATGACATCTATTTCGTGACCTGTTTTATCTCTCCAATAAAAAAGAGGTGCAGTCATGCCTTTGTTTGTGAATTTCTTGACCAATTCTATTACGACCATGGTTTCAAAAATAGCACCTTTTAAAGGATGGTTTTCTAATTGTGAGGCGTTTGAAATTCGTAAAAAAGAACAAACTAAACCTGTGTCATAAAAGTAAATTTTTGGGCGTTTTACTATGGTTTTGTTATAATTTTGATGGTATGGTTTTAATAGATAGATGATAAAACTATTTTCTAAAATTCCAATCCACGATTGTATGGTTTTCAAATTGACATCAACCTCATTGCAGATAGCACTCAAATTTAATTCCTGTCCCGTTCTGCCAGCTAAAACCCGCATAAATTTCTCAAAAACCAATAAATCAGTTATGTTTTTTATTTGTCTAACATCTCGTTCGATATATGTTTTGATATAATTTGGCATCCAATCTGTTGGATTGATATTTTGATCATATATTGGGGGGTAAAATCCATTAAAAAGAATTTCTTCATCAGTTTGAGGTAATAAATTTCCCGATTTTAATTCATTTGCGGTAAAAGGTAATAAGTTTAAATAGGCCACTCTGCCCGCCAATGATTGTGATATAGTTTCTTGTAATAAAAAATTATTGGAGCCGGTTAAAATAAATTGCCCTTTTTCTAATCTATTGTCAAGAATTTCTTGAAGGTAGGAAAATAAGTGCGGCACTCTTTGTACTTCGTCAAGAATTGCTCCGTTTGGCATTGATGCTAAAAACCCGCGAGGATCTTCAATGGCAAAGTTTCTTGTATCTAGATTTTCTAACGAATAGTATGGTTTGTTTGGAAATGTAGTTTTTACCAATGTGGTTTTTCCAGCTTGTCGTGGCCCAATTACAGCAATAGCTTTGAAGGATTTGCTTAATTCTATTAATTTTATTTGCGCATCTCTGTTTATCATGAGGCAAATATAATTTAAAAAACTGGATAAATATGGAATCTGATTCCATATTTATCCAGTTTTTAACTTCAAATATCTTTATAAAAAATAGGTGTTATCATTTTTAGTATGGCTGAACAGCGTTTATTTCAATAATGGCTCTTATTCAGAAGATATAGTTTTCTTTACTATGGTGAAAAGATATAAAAAAACCACCTCGTTTTTTGGAACGAGATGGTTTTAGATTATAAAACAGTCTAAGATTAATTAACGTCCCAGAATAATTTTGTTGTCATTTCATTTCCTCCAATTGCAGTAGAAGCCGCTTCAACGTTAGTAGAATTCAATGTTTCTTCTCTAGCTGGATAGGTGTATCTTTTTGGCACTTCTGATATTTCAGCATCAGCTGGTGCAATTAAAATTGGAAAATCTAATCTTCTATATGAAGTCCATGATTCAAATCCACGGTTATATAGTGCAAGGTAAGCTTGTTCCCCTATTTTTTGTTTCCAAGTACCAGTTGCAGTTGCATAGGCTACGCTGGGTTGTGCTAAATAAGTTGCAATATCTCCACCAGAAACACCCCAATAGCTCATAGAAGCAGTAATGGCAGCATCATAATGTGATGTTGAAGTACCACCAACAGCAATTCCTCTTTCAACAGCTTCAGCTAAAAGGAATTCAACTTCTGAATAATCCATTATTAATGCCTCAAATGTTGGTTCTAAAATAATATCTCCAATATGAGAGAAATTATCAAAAGGATTGCCTTCACCAGGTGCTCCACCTTCATATATACCACCAATTTGTGTAAAGAACATTGCTCTTCTTGGATCATTCAATCCATTCATTTGTTCAACTATTGTAGCAGTTGGAACAAAATCATCTCTTCCACTTGCAACAACATCTACATAAATTGGATTTGTATTTGGTTGTGTTGAAGTATATTTTAAAGCTGCATTACTACTACTATTGTCAATTACACCAGCAGTAACCGCAGCGAGTGCTTGAGCTGTTGCGTATGTGTGATCAATATCATCCATATTAAGTGCCATTTTTAGACGTAATGAATTAGCAAATTTTTTCCAATTTGAAGTATCACCGCCATAAATTAAATCAAAAGTATCAAAGCTACCTAAACTTGTATCTAATCCAGATGAAGCAGTTGTTAATTTACTAATTAAATCTTTGTAAATAGTTTCTGCATCATCATAAGCTGGTAATGGATAATTTGTTATATCCAATGATTCAGTATAAGGGATATCACCAAAAGTATCTACTAATACATAATAACCGTAAGCTGTTAAAATATCAATTATATGACTTTTATTATCTCTTACAATCTCTTGATCTGCAATTTCTTGTGCAGTTCCAGCATACACTTCTGTTTCTAATACTTTTTTAGATTCTTGCAAATCTTTAAGCACATTTCTGTATATTATTTGCCAATGACTATCTGGTATTGTTCTAGTAGTTATATCATAATTACTTTCATCTGTATAGGTAGTTTCAGTCCAATTTTGAACAAAAAGTCTAAACACATTTAAATTAACACTAGTACTTGTCATTTGGTCAACCATATTTTTCTGAGCGTTTATAAATAAAAACTCAGCGGGTACTACAGTAGGATTTTTAGTGTCCTCGTTTAGTCCGGTTATGTCATCGGTACAAGAAAAAAGTCCTGCAAAGACAAACAATGATAAAATTATCTTTTTCATAATTTAAAATTTAAATGTTAAGTTAGCTCCAATATTTCTTGTACTTGGTAATGAACCTACTGAATAACCAGATGATAGGGTACCAGAACCTAATCCACTTTCTGGATCTGCATCAGGCAGATTTTTGCTAATTATCCATAGGTTTGTTGCAACGATACTGAATTTCATACTTTCAATAGACATTTTTTCAATCCATTTTTTGGGTAAATTATAACTAATAGCCACTTCTCTTAATTTTACATAAGACGCATCATAAACAAATGCTTTGTTAGGTTGTCTTCTGTAACCAAAGCTGTTTCCAAAGTACTCTGGGCCTGGAGCTCTAGCAGTATTAGGCGTTCCGTCAGCAAGTACACCCGGAAGTATAATACCCCCTGAATCAGCACCGCTAGTAACAGCATCTCTGATTGGGTTGCCAAGGTCGTTAAGTGCAGCAGTTTCATCATACAAACCTGTTGCTAAACCATAAGATCTATCAAGAGAGAATATATCTCCACCTTTTTGCATATCAACTAAGAAACTGAATGCAAAATCTTTATAAGTAAATTTGTTTCTAACGCCACCAGTCCAATCTGGATTTATATCTCCGATTATATTATTAGAACTATTATTTAAAACATAACGACCATTTGCACCAACTATACGTTGTCCGTCTAAATAAGTAAAATCAGAACCTTTGATTACACCATAAGGCTGTCCAACAGATGCATTTATTGTAACACCTCCTTGGAAACTTCCTAATTGTAAATTCTCAATACCTTCTTCTAAAGAAACTACTTCATTTCTATTTTTAGACCAGTTTACGTTAATATCCCATTGGAAATTTGCCGTTTTTAAAGGTGTACCTGTTACTTGTAATTCGACTCCTTTGTTTTCTATTGAACCAGCATTTACATATCTAGAAGTTATTCCTGTTGCTTCGGAATAAGGCACTCTGAAAATTTGATCTTCACTTAATGAACGATAGTAACTTATGTCAAAACCAAATCTTTTGTCAAACATTGACATCTCTAAACCAACTTCATAGCTTGCAGTTGTTGTTGGTCTCAGGTCTGGATTGTTTTTTATTGAATTTACAGAATACAATGCATTTCCGTTAAAAGCAGGAAATTTTGAGTAAGTATCGGCTAGTGCTTGATCTGGATTTCCATTTCCAACTTCTGCCCAGTTAACTCTAAACTTTCCAAAAGATAACCAGCTTTGTTTTACTAGGTTTGAAAATACTAAACTACCTGAAACTGAAGGATAGAATAGAGTATTATCGTCTTTTGGTAATGAAGAGTATGCATCTCTTCGTGCAGTAGCGTCTAAAAATAAATAATCTTTATATCCAAAAGAAACAGAACCATAATAACTATTTACACCAGTTCTAGATGCCAATTCTAATGGATCTGGATTAGGATTTACAGAATTTGACAAACTGTATACTCCAGGTACAATTAGGCCTCCTTGGGTTGAAGAAAGTACACTATTTGTAGTTATTCTATTGATAGTACCTCCAAATAAACCTGTAAAATTTATTGGGCCAAAATCTTTTTTGAAGTTAAATATTAAATCATAGTTGTTTTCACTATAAGATCGGTCAAATCTTAAATATCCAGAAGTTTGATCAATTCTTGCTAAATCAGCATCTGGCACCCCAAATTCTGAAGCAATTGAACCAACAGCTCTTCTCTCTTCTTGATGTTCGTCGTAGGAATCAGTAGAGATCCTTACAGTAGTACTTACCCAATCGTTGATTTTATAATCAAATTTCATATATCCTAAAAATCTATTTCTTCCGTCACTTGAATAATTTTTATAACGTTGGAAATAAGGATTATCCCAATAGGCAGGTGTTAAATCAGTAGGGCTTTTAATGTTCCATGTAACGTTTTGTCCACCCGAAGCATTGTAAACTTGTTCCAATGATTTTATGTCAACATTAGTTTGCCACCATTGGCGGAAATTTGACATGATATTGTCGTTATATCCTGTTGAATTTCTACCTACAGTTCTTTGTGCATTATAATTCGCAAATACAGTGGCGCTTAATTTTTCAGTAAACTTATGATTGAATTTAGCGCTGAAATTATTTTTTACAAGTTCACTATTTGGTAGTAATCCTAATTGTTTAAGGTTGCTAAAATTTAAAACAACATTAGACGCATCATTTCCGTCCTCAATAGAAATGCTATTATTAAATGAAACTGGAGTTTCAAAAAAAGTAATTGGGCCATTTCTAGCAGCTTTCCATTCTGTTTTAGTATTATAATTTGGCGAATATGGAGTAAAAGCATCCCATTGGTATACTAAGCTATTATCAAATGGAGCTCCAAATGATGCGTCTTCAGTAAATGGAACTAAATAATCAGTATTTCCGTCTCCATCAATATCGGCTTCATTAAAATAGGAATCTTCATTTGGGCCATAATACAATCCATATCCAGCACCATATTTGTTTTGATATTTAACAAAAGTACTTTTATCAATACTTCCAACGATAGCTTCAGAAGTAACGGTAACTCCCATTCCTTTTTTGCCAGCTTTCCCTTTTTTAGTAGTAATCAATAGAACACCATTACCAGCTTGATATCCGTACAAAGCACTTGCAGCAGCGCCTTTTAATACGTTTACAGATTCGATGTCTTCCGGATTGATATCGGTAGCGGTATTACCATAATCAAAAGAAGTACCTCTACCGGTTGCTTGAGCTCTAGAGTTAGTGTTTGAATTGTTCACTGGAACTCCGTCTATTACGATAAGCATTTGACTATTACCAGTTAAACTTTTTACACCTCGAGCTACAACATTGGTTGATCCACCAAAATTGTTATTTCTTCTTACTTGCACACCAGCGACTTTTCCTGATAAATCATTTAAAAAGTTTCCTCCAGCGGTACCTGATTTCAAATCAGCACCTTTTACTTCTTGTGTGGCATAACCAAGAGATTTCTTCTCTCTTTTTACACCCAATGCCGTAACAACAACACCTTCAAGTTCCACAGCATCATCTTTCATTTTAACGTTGATTGATGATGAAGATGCCACAATTTCTTGGGATTTCATTCCAACAAAATTAAAGACAAGTGTCTGTGTTGGGCTAGCTTTAACGGAAAATTTTCCATCAATGTCAGTTTGAGTACCCGACGTAGTTCCCTTGACAAGAACATTTACTCCAGGGATTGGTAATCCGTTGTTATCACTAACAACTCCGATAACAACCCTGTCTTGTGCAAAAGAGATTTGCACCAATAACGCTATGAATAGTGTTAAGAATCCGTGTAATTTTGTTTTCATTGTTTATGTGATTATAATTAGTATGTTAAAATTCCTTAAAATTTATCAGAAATCTTCGTATAATTATTTTTTTATTTTATATAATTACCACTATTTCAATAACTTAAAAATTAATTTTAACAATAGATTATAACAATAATTTGCCATAAGGTCAATGAACTTTACGTTTGTTTAACAAAATTGTAGGGTGTATTTTTTTGGATTAAAAGCTAGCTTTAAAGCTAATATGTACAATAGAGTTGGAAAGCTTTATTGCTTGGTTGTTTACGCGACAATTGGCATAAACAATATCAAAAAGTTTATTTTTGGGTAATAATCCAAACCGATAACAAGAAGATTTTGATTGCTATTTGAAGTTTTTGTCTTGAAGATAACCATAGTATACAATCGAATGAAGATAAAAAAACCACCAGTGAAAACTAGTGGTTTTGGATGTTCTTATTTTAATTTGATTAAATTAATCTAACATTTAAATCTTAATCGTTTATAGTTATAGTATAGTATAATTCACCTACAACACCAAGTAACGTTCTGTTTGAAATCACTTTAAGTTTTAATGTTTCAGGAGTTTCAGGTAAAAGATCAATTATAGTTGCAACATTAACTTCGTACTCTGTTGTATTTTCTGGAATTTCAAAAATATAACCAACAGGACCTCCATTTTCTTCAATTGCTACACAATCAGGATCATTACTTCTGCAACCCGGAATAATATAATCGTCTTGATCTGCTGCCGTACTTTCATCATTAAGCATTACCAATCGATATTGTATAGGTTGGCTTATCGAATTGTTTAATTTGAATTTCAAAATGGCATCATTTCCTTCAGATACAGTAATCGAAGTTGGGCCATCAGCTGTCAAAACGGGTTTGTCTTTTTTGCCTAAATCTTCAACGTCATCATTACAAGCAACGATAAACATTCCTAAAGAAAGTGTTGTAAGTACGATGTATTTATATTTATTTATATTTTTCATATTTATTTTATTATTGGTTCCAAAATATTTTACTTGTGAAAGCTTCAGATTCATTCTGTTGCGGAACATTTGCAGTATTACCTGCAATTTCAGAGCTTGGATATAATAAACGAATTGGTCTTGATGTGCCTGGAGGAGCTACAGTAGAAAGTGGTACATGAGCAGGATAACCTGTTCTTGTGTTTTCAATCCAAGTTTCTCCGCCGTTTATTCCGTTTAGAGCAATCCACTTTTGATTAATAATTGCTTCTATTTTATTAGTAGAAGCGTCCCAGCCGACTAAATTAATAGGTTGAATGTAATAAGCACTTGCAGCTGATGCATCAAGTCCTAATAATTTGTAGGACTCCGTTATTGCACTTTCATACAAACTTTTTGCAGAACCTGTTAAATATAATCTTTGAACAGCTTCAGCTTGAAGAAGCAAACTCTCCGCAGCGGTAAATACCAATCCGTCTTGTGAGGAATTTTGAAGTAAACCCGGACCAACATGAGAAACCGGGTAGTTGGTAGACGTATTCAAAACGTCGCCTTGTTGATGACCGTCGTAAGTTCCTGCACCAGCTGATGTAGCAGAATAAATTCTTGTCAATCTAGTGTCAAAAGTAGAAGTTAGATACGTAACCGTATATTTAGTTGCTGCTGTTGATGACCAATTGTTTTTAAATTCATCATTGGTATTCAAAAACATAGCTGCAAATCCATTTTGCTTATTAGCACTAGCACTAAATCCAGGATTAATGGTTACATTGTCATTTGGACCCAAGAATTCTGCACCACTACTTTGTAATTCTGCCATTTCAGATATAATGTAAGCAGATGAAGCCGTTCTTTTGCACTCTCTTAAAAGTATCCTTAGTTTAAGTGTATTGGCAAATTTTTTCCACATACCCATATCGCCAGAAAGCATAACGTCATTTTCACCGGGATTTAAAGTTCCTATTGGTGCATTGTCTATCAAAGTAACAGCTTCTTCTAATTGTACCACTAAATCTCTATAAATAGTTAAGGCATCATCGTACTTTGCTGTCAAATTATTACCTCTTTTATGAGCCTCCGAATAAGGAATATTTCCATATAAATCTACTAAATATTGAAAATAGTATGTTTTCAATATTTTTGCAATAGCTTTATAATTATCATATCCTGGCTTAGTTGTGTTTTGGATGAAAGTGTAATTAGAAGTTCTTAAATAAAGATTTTCAAAAATACCAGAATAGAAATCAGAAGTTACATTATAGGTGTGTTCATTAAAATAGTAACTTGAGTTTGATGCTCCAACATCTCTAGTCCAGTTATTCATCATCAGATTTCCTAATTGGTTCATATTGTCTTGAACTGCATTAGGATTAGCAGAAGATACGTTACCTGCTAACACGCCATAAGTATATACTTGGGTTGCGGCAAGAACGATTTCAGGATTAACATTTTCAGATGAAGGATTATTAGGGTCATCATTTACATCAAGATAATCATCACAAGATTGTAAAGATGCACTGATTAATAAGCCGCATAATACTTTACTATATATATATTTCATTTTCATAATTATTAAAAAGTTATATTGATATTGAATCCGTATGTTCTTGTTGGTGGCGCTTGAGCTCCTGTGCTTAAACCAACATTGTTTCCTGTTGTAAACGAAAATTCAGGGTCTGTATAGTTTCTGTTCTGTTTAGGAAGTACCATGAATACGTTTCGTGCATTTAGCCCTAGAGATAATCCATCAATGTGTAGTTTTTTTAATATTTTATCTGAAAAAGAATAGGATAGTGCAATTTCTCTACATTTAAATGCTGTTGCATCCAAAACGAAATTTTCATCGATTTCTCTATAAATTCCAGTAAAATAATCTTGATTTCCCGAAGTGGTTACACTAGTGTTCTGTGTAAAAACTCCCGGAGACGTTTCGATTACAGAATTAGGAAAAATAAAAGGTTCTCTTCCGTTTTGAGCCGTAACTATATCGGAACCATTTTGAATTAAACCATCTTTTACGCCGGCATAAAAAACATGACCTGTTCTATAGTCAAAAACTCCAGTTAGTTTTAAATTTTTATATCTAATATTGGTTGTTAGGCCAAGAATATAGTCTGGAGTTGTTTTTCCTAGTTTTACATTAGTTGCTTTTAATGGATCTCCGGTTGAGGCATCAATAACTACATTGCCATTATCATCTCTCTGGTAGCCCGTTCCAACAAGCATAGGAAACTGTTCTCCTCTAATAGCAGCAATTCCAGCCGTACCAAGATATTGTCCTACAGCAACTTGGTTAGACTCGTCAGTTACTTTTGTTACTTCTGTTTTGGGAGCACTATAACCGAATCTGAAATCCCAAGTAAAGTTTTCAGTTTTAATGGCTGCTACCCCTAAATCAAATTCAACACCCTGAGATATTGTTTCTCCAACATTAACAGTGGCCAAGTTAGCACCTGAAGTTGTTGATGGAGAAATTTCAATGATTTGATCACTGTTTTTTGATCTAAAATAACTAGCGTCAAAAGTGACTCTTTTTTTATAGAATTCTAAGTTCATATTAAATTCTATTGATGTGTTGGTTTCCGGTATTAAGTTTTGATCTGCAATACTTGTAGTTTGATTAAAACTGTTAATTAAAAATGGGAAACCTGCAGACGTTGCGCTAACAAATCGGTCATTTATGTCGTAAGGACCGACAACACTATTTCCTACCTTAACAAGACTGGCAGATAATTTGGCAAAAGTAAGTGTTTCGCCTCCAAAGTCAGCAAAAGCTGTTGTAGGTATAA
>CALQCV020000028.1 GCA_943329165.2 Candidatus Nitrotoga sp. CP45
ACCTACTATATAATAATCTTTAAATGGGTAATTAAAATAGGGATACACATTAAAAGTTATAACATTAGATGAAACTGGCAGACTACCTGTTGTTCCAATTGTCGTAACTATTCTTGCGTAAGCTGCATTCCACTGAAAAGGTGGTAAACCAGCACTTCCTACTGCAAAATTTAATTGATTAATGGAAAGCGTTGCAGTATTTATGTTAACTGTTGTAACTGAAACGGGATTCGTAAAAGCTTCATCAGAACTAACTTGCAAGTTATAGTCTACTTCGGTCTGTTGTCCATAATTAGCTGAGCTCCAATTTAAAGTGACAGCAGGATTATTAGGGTTTGCTTGATCAAGTACTATTTCTGTTATTTCTAATTCTGATAAAACTATTGGTGCTGTTTCAGAAACTTTAAGATCTGCGTTGTCATTATCACATGAACTTAGAACCAAAAGTGCACAGAATATTTGTATTAAAACTGATATTTTTTTCATAATTTTTCTATTTTAAATTAATATCCTGGATTTTGAATTAAATTAGGATTTGCTGCTATTGATTGTGCAGGGAGCGGAAACAATTTACGGTAAGCAGGAATTGATATTCCGTTTATTCCATTTCCTTTCCAAGCCCAGTTATATACACCTCCTGTATACAGACCAAATCTTACAAGGTCTTGTCTTCTATGCCCTTCCCAGTGTAATTCTCTAGATCTTTCATCAATGATAAATTGCAAGTTAACTTGACTTTGAGTAAAATCAGGGAAGTCATAACCATTTGCTCTATCGCGTAAATCATTCAAGTATCCTAATGAAGTTGCACTAGCATTTGTTGTTGTGCTACCATTAGTTGCACCATCATTTCTCATTTGAGCTTCTGCATACATCAAAAAAACATCTCCTAAACGAAACAATGGAAAATCGGTATCTACAAAAGTAGAATTTGGTCCTGGAATTCCTGTTGAAGAAATATTTGAATATTTTCTTAAAATATACCCTTGATCTTTATTCGAAATATCAGTAATATCTAAAGACCTTGGTCCACCACCTGTAATAGTTTTTCTAGCATCATAATCATAATCGATACCATCAAATTTTTGAACAAATTGCTTTCTTACACGTAAAGCTCCTCCCCAACCACCTACACCAGTTGCAGAACCGCCTCCTTCAAGCGATCCTACTTGTCCGTTACATGCAACCGTAGTCGCTCCGTAGTTTTGAGTAGTTACACCGTCAGCTTGAAGGGTAAAAATCATTTCTGGAGACGTATCATTATCAGCTTTAAAATTATTTAAATAATCAGGATTTAATATGTAGCCACTAGCAATGATTTCCGAACATTGTGTCATACAATCTAAATAACGTTTTTCACCAATATACACTTCCGCATTTAAGTATATTTTTGCTAAAACCATTTTAGCAAAAGCTTGATCAAGTCTTCCATACTCATTAGTTCTTGCTGGTTTTAAATTAGGTATAACAGCTAACATCTCGTCTTCAATAAAAGTAAATAATTGAGATCTATCATACTGTGGTCCATTAAAATTAAGTGGATCATTTGCTGTAACAAAAGGAGCTTTTCCATATAAATCCATTAAATTATAATAGGCATAGGCTCTTAATGCTCTAACTTCATTGCGGTAAGTTTCAATATTAGCAACATCCGCTGGATCAGTAATCCCCCTTGCACTTAATTTTGCCGGTGTTGATTGTCTTAAAAACTCATTTACAAAAGCAACTTCAGCCATAGTTCTACTGTACATTCCCAATAAAAAAGGATTGTTAGAATTCCAGGTGTTACGATTTAATTCTGCTGTACCTGCATCACTTCCTTCATAACTCCAAATCATTTCATCTGTTGTGAAATTTTGCAAATACCACATACATCTAGCAAACTGACTAGTACCTGCATCAATCCCCTGAAGGAATGACGAACCAGCATCACCAGTACCCGTTAAAGAAAGATTTCCATAAACTCCTGCCAAAGCTTGTTTATAACCAGCTGGGGTTGAATATAGAACTTCATCAGTAAGAACTCTAGTGTCTTCTGAAACTACATCCAAATCACTCGTGCAAGATTGAAACCCTACAAAAGCAAAAAGAACATAAATAAAATTAAATTTTTTCATAATTATTTTTTTTAAAATTTTACATTAGCTCCAAACAAAAATGAACGTTGTCTTGGATATACGGTATTATCTACACCGTTATTTGTAATCTCTGGATCTATGCCAGAATAATTGGTTATTACAAAAGCATTTTGCACTCCTGTAAACAATCGCAACGAAGCTTTACCTTCTAACCATTTTGGGAATGTATACCCTAATGAAATATTATCCATTCTTAAAAAAGAAGCATTTTCTACATATAGATCAGACAAAACAACATTATCCCTTACGGCAAAATTATTTTCTAATGCTGATGTAAGTATATTACCTAAAGCACCGCCAGTAGTCAACTGATCATAGGCATTGTTTTTTGCTGCAAAGGCATTAAAAATATCATTTCCAATACTTGCTCTTAAATTGAATGAAAAATCAAGATTTTTGTAGTTTATTGTTGAAGCCAAACCAAATGTAGCGTCTGGATCAGGGTTTCTATAAACGTATTTATCATTGGAGTTAATAATACCATCCCCGTTAAGGTCGGCAAAAGCACCTTCTATTGGTTGCCCTGCATTGTTGTATAATTGTTTGTATAAATAAAAGGAATAAGGAGAGTAACCTTCTGTAAATATTTGTCCTTGAGTACCTGTACCTACTATATTATCTCCTAAAATTATATCAGCATCAAAAATTAACTCAGTAATTTTTCTTTCAAAAGAGGTTACGTTAAAATTTAAATTCCAATTAAAATTATCGGTTTTTACAACATCTGCATTAACACTAAACTCAATACCTTTGGTGGTAAAGCTACCTATGTTTTGCCATGCTCTATTAGCAAAATTTGAACCATCTGAAACAGCTGCATCCACTAATAAGTCTTTAGATTCTTTGTAAAAAACATCAATAGATCCATTAACTCTTCCAAATAGTCCATAATCAAAACCTGCGTTGTATGTCGTTGTTTCTTCCCATTTTAAATCTGGGCTTAAACGACCCGGTATTGCAATTGGTGTAGCCGATGGACCAAAAACGTATTGTGCCGAACCGCCACCAACATTAATACGTTGAAGATAATCATTAGCAGCAGGAATATCTTGTTGCCCCGTAATTCCCCATCCTAAACGAAGTTTTAAATCAGAAATAGTTTTGTTGTCTTTTAAGAAATCACCCTTAACCTTCCAAGCAAAAGCAGCTGATGGGAAATTACCCCAACGGTTGTCTTTTGAAAAACGAGAAGAGCCATCTCTTCTGTATGAAAGGGTCAACAAGTACTTATCATTATAATTTATATTAGTTCTACCAAAGAAACCTATAAGCACAACATCAGTATCAAAAGATTGTCTAGGGAAACCCGTTGGCCCACCAGGTAAGTTTGGGTCATTAATATTCCCTGTTTCGAATCTATTTGCTTCAAATTTTTGATAGGAATAACCTCCTGTTAAATCAAAAACTGTTTTTCCAAATGTTTTGTTATAAACAAAATAAGCATCTAATAATTTATTTCTTCTTAAACTTTCGGTAGATTCATCTGTTCCATAATTGATATTGTTATTTGAACCTGAAGAAGCAGTAAACCTACTAGCTGTTTTAGATCTTTCACCATTTGCTTCATCAAAACCAACATTTACAACCGCTCTTAATGCTGGGAAAAAATGAAGTTTATAATCTAACTCAAAATTTCCGTAAAATCTGTTATTTATACCGTAATCATAAGTTTGTAATAATTGAGCAACAGGATTCCTGATTGTTTGCGGTGTAAGTTGTCCTGGTGAATTTTGATATTCAAAGAAACCATCAAATACAGAACCAGCATCATAAATAGGTTGTGTTGGATCAAATCTAACAGCAGCACCTTCTACCCCATCAGCAAACCTATTTCTTTCATTTGAATAGTTAGCATTCAATTTAAATTTCAAATGATCTTTAAAAATACTTGGATTTAATGCAACCGAAACCGTATTTCTATTAAAAGAGTTCGTTAATCGCAATCCTTCTTGATATGTGTTTCCAATAGTAATTCGTGATGGAATTGCATTAAAAAGATTCCCTCTCACAGACAAATTATTATCTACATAGTCAGTTCTTCTGTAAATTGCTTCTTGCCAATTAGTATTAGCAGTTCCTAGACTTGAAACATCTCCTGGGCGTTCTTGAGCAATAAGTGCTCTAAATTCATCACCATTAAAAACATCTAGCGTTTTAATTAATTTTCCTGAACCATATTGAAAGTTATAATCTACAGATAATTTTTTACCGCCCTTCTTAGTGGTGATAATAATAACTCCATTGGATGCACGTGATCCATAAATAGCAGTTGCAGAAGCATCTTTTAAAACAGAAAATGATTCAATTGTACTTGGATTAATTGAAGATAATATTGAAGTAGCTCCAGTACCTGTATTGTTTTCAATCGGTAAACCATCAATCACAATTAAAGGATCATTTTTTGCAAATAATGAAGCACCTCCTCTAATTCTAATTTCAGAGCCAGAACCTGGCGCTCCACTAGTATTAATACTTAGACCTGCGACGCGTCCATTTAATAAATTCTCTGCCGTTACATTGGCTCCTTTATTGAAATCTTTTGTTGTTAGTAAAGTAACCGAACCAGTCGCATCTTTCTTCTTAACATTTCCATAACCCACTTGCACCACTACTTCTTGTAACTGATTAGCACTTTCATCAAGACTAATGCTTACTTCTTTTTGACCAGAAAAACTTAAGGTTTGAGCGTCATAGCCTACAAAACTAAAGACAACTTTGTCCCCGCTTTTAAGACCTCCTAATTTAAATTTTCCGTCAAAATCTGTTGAAGTGCCATTGCTAGCACCTTGAACGGTTACATTTACTCCTGGTAACGGTTGATTTGATTTTTTGTCAACTACAACTCCCGATAAAGTGCTCTGTGCAAGAATACTAAATGGCGCTAAAAGGAATAAAAATAACAACTTTTTGTACATTGTTTTCATACATTTTGTTTAGGTTAAAAAATAATTTTGTGCTTGTATTTTTACTTCGAATGTTAAATTTATGTAAAAATTTAAACTTATCTTAATAACAGCTGTTAAATATGCTCCGAAAACGTTTGCGTGTTGAAAACTTTTTAGTTTTTTACAATAAAATAACTCTAAAATTGACAGAATAAAAAATAACATATACCTTTATTGAGAAATTAGTAGATATCAAATTCATAACATGAAAAGGAAAGTAACGTTAAAACAAATCGCCAAGGAACTTGATGTGTCCATATCAACCGTCTCTAAATCTTTAAAAAACAGCTTAGAAATAAGCGAAGATACTAGGCAAAAAATTCAGGCATTTGCTAAATTATATAACTACAAACCAAACAATATTGCCCTCAGTTTAAAAAACAGAAAAACTAAGACAATTTGTATTATTATTCCTGAAATTATTCATCATTTTTTTGCAACCGTTATCAGTGGAGTTGAAAATGTTGCCAATGAAAACGGCTACAATGTGTTAGTTTGTTTGTCTGATGAATCCTTTGATAAGGAAGTAATCAACATGGAAATGTTAGCCAACGGAAATATTGACGGTTTTATTATGTCGCTGTCTAAAGAAACCCAACAAAAGAAAGATTTTCACCATATTATTGAAGTTATCAATCAAGGAATGCCAGTGGTAATGTTTGATAGGGTTACCAATGATATTTTGTGTGATAAAGTGATTATTGACGATAATTTAGCTGCATTTAATGCCACTCAATTTCTTGTTGACAAAGGGTTTAAAAAAATAGCGTTGATAACAACTGTTGACTATGTAAGTGTTGGCAAACTAAGAACGCAAGGATATATAAAAGCATTAAAAAATAATGATATAAATGTAGACGAGAGTTTGATACTCAAAATTGAAGATACCGAAAATTTCGACCCTTTAATTGAAGATTTATTGACTAATAATGACTTGGATGCTGTTTTTGCCGTCAATGAAATTTTTGCTGTAACCGCCATTAAAATAGCTCGAAAATTAAACATTAAAGTCCCAGAAGAACTTTCAATCATTGGTTTTACAGATGGGATTATTTCAAAATATTCAACACCAAGTATTTCTACAGTAAGTCAAAATGGTATAAAAATGGGTGGAAAGGCAGCAAAAATGCTTATCGAAAGACTGGAAGCAGATGAGGAAGAAGACGAACAATATAGCACTGAAGTCATCGAAACCGAATTGGTGGAAAGAGAATCCACAATTTAATTTTATCAACAAAAAAACGTTTGCGTAACTATGTGCCTGCATTTTCTTTACTTAAAACCAACGCAATTTAAATTCTTTATTATCTTTACGACCAATTATCAAAGCTTGTACTTTTACTTCGAACTAAAATAAGTTTTGATAAGCATAGCGCTTATCGTATTATAAATCATTAAATTACGATAATGGAAAAGCGTAAATTAGGTTTCTGGGAAATTTGGAACATGAGTTTTGGATTTCTTGGTATCCAGTTCGGATTTGCCCTCCAAGGAGGCTATATGTCTAGAATCTTTCAAACATTAGGAGCTGAACCGCACGACATTCCCGGATTATGGATTGCCGCGCCGCTAACTGGTTTATTGGTGCAGCCAATCATTGGATATCTTAGCGATCACACTTGGTCAACACGGTTCGGGCGAAGGAAGCCTTATTTCCTCATAGGAGCCATCTTAAGTTCTTTTGCACTTTTTTTTGTTCCTTATTCATCTACTTTATGGATAGCAGCAGGTTTTCTTTGGATTTTGGATGCTTCAATAAACGTCAGCATGGAGCCTTTTAGAGCTTTAGTTGCTGATAAATTGCCGGATGAGCAGCGCTCGTACGGATTTATTTTGCAAACTTTAATTATTGGAATCGGAACGTGGATAGCTTCAAACTTACCTTGGCTAGTGAAAAAAATGGGCTTTGCTGAATCAACCGATTTAACGGTAATCCCTCAAAACGTAAAAGTAGCTTTTGGTATCGGAGCGATGGTGTTTCTAATTAGTATATTGTATACTGTATTAACCACAAAGGAGTATCCCCCAAAAGATTTAGAAGATTTCAAAAAGAAAAAACGAGACACTAATTTTTGGAAAGAAATAAAGGGCTCTTACAGTGAAATGTCGGGAACGATGTTAAAACTTGGAATTATCCAGTTTTTCAGCTGGTTTGCTTTTTTTACTATGTGGAGTATGGCTACCCCGGCTTTGACAGATCATGTTTTTAATTCTCCAGCTCCAATGAAGAAGAATTTCAATATGGAAATCGCTGCGGAAAAGGCAAATTTCGAAACCCTCAATCTTGCCTATCAAAATGCCGCTGATACAGTGGGATCTGCAATGGGAATTTATGGCCTTTCATCCATGGCCTTTGCATTAATTCTGACTTTTTATTCGTCAAGAATGAAAATCAACAGAAAATGGGTTCACCTGTTTTCATTGATTGCTGGCGGGATAGGATTCCTATCCATGAGCTTTCTACCTGAACCTTCCTATCTCAACTTATCTTTTGTGCTGATTGGTTTTTCATGGGGAAGTATTTTATCAATGCCTTATGCGATGCTGTCAAGCTCAGTAAAGGAAGAAAAAATGGGGCTAATGATGGGTATGTTCAACATGTTCATTGTTATTCCACAAATTATTGCTGCATTAGGGGGAGTAAATTTATTGTCAAAAATTTTCGGCAACGGTGCGATCGCACCAATGTTATTAGCGGGAACTTCTTTGGTAATTGGTGGATTTTGCAACCTATTAATCACTGATCCAAAAGTTACAAAAGGTTAAATCTAACATATAATGAGTAAAAAAGCATTCATCTTCGATCTGGATGGCGTTATTGTTGACACTGCCAAATATCATTTTTTGGCATGGCAAAAAATAGCAAGTGATTTAGGAATAGAATTTACACCAGAACACAACGAAGAATTAAAAGGAGTTAGCCGCATTCGATCTTTGGATATCATTCTGAAACTTGGAAATATTCAAGCATCCGAAGAGAACAAAAACAAATGGCTAAAACAAAAAAATGAAGATTACCTCGCTTACATTGAACACATGGACGAATCAGAAATTCTTCCCGGTGTTCTCAATATTTTAGAGTTTATTAAAGAAAAAAAACAACTAATCGGATTAGGTTCGGCAAGTAAAAATGCCCGACCAATATTAGAAAAAGTGAAAATTTTGCACATGTTCGATGCCATTGTTGATGGAAATGACGTAACCAATGCAAAACCGGATCCGGAAGTTTTTGTAAGGGGCGCAAAATTACTAAATGTATCCAACGAGAATTCAATGGTTTTTGAAGATGCTGTAGCAGGAATACAGGCTGCTAATATTGCCAATATGACTAGTGTTGGAATTGGAGACGAGAGAATACTAAATGAAGCAAAATACAATTTTAAAGATTTTACCTTTATGGATACTTCTTTTATTGAAGCCTTTATAAATTAAAATCGAATGATAAAAGGAAAAAAATGAATCAAGATTATATCAAACCAGACAACTGGTCAATCATAGAAGAAGGTTTTGACTTAGGCCAAGTAAAAGCCTCCGAAAGCCTTTTCAGCATTGGAAACGGCGCCATGGGACAACGTGCCAATTTTGAAGAACACTATTCTGGTGAAACTTTCCAAGGAAGTTATATTGCTGGAATATATTATCCGGATAAAACCAAAGTGGGTTGGTGGAAAAACGGTTATCCCGAATATTTTGCGAAAGTCTTAAATGCACCAAATTGGATTGGAATCGACATCGAAATTAATGGTGAAATATTAGATTTAGCAGCTTGCGCAACAGTGAAAAACTTCCGTCGCGAGCTTAATATGAAAGAAGGAATTTACAACCGTTCTTTTGAAGCCATCTTGCAAAACGGAACTGAAATATCAGCTAATGTTCGCCGTTTTCTTTCATTGGATTTGGATGAAGTTGGTGTAATCAATTATGAAATCACGCCACTAAACAATGATGCTAAAATAGTTTTTAAACCTTATGTTGATGCCGGCGTTCATAACGAAGATGCCAACTGGGAAGAAAAATTTTGGGAATCATTAAACGTTAAACATTCCGAAAACGAAGCTTTCGTAACGGCAAGAACTTTCAAAACCCATTTTACGGCAACAACCTTCATGCAGAACAGTATTTTACTTAATGCTGAAAATCTGAAAATTTCACCCATAAATATTGAAACAACTAAAGAAAAAGTTCAATTTACTTATGAAGTTGCTGTAACCAAAGGTCAAAAAGTTTCGCTACAAAAATTGGGCGGGTATACCGTTTCAATGAATCACGAAAACACACGAGTTGCGGCTCAAAATGTTATCGCAAAAGCATTATCATTTGGCTACGACCAATTAATAAATAATCAAATTGCAGCTTGGGCAAAAATTTGGGAAATGAGCGACATAACTATTGATGGCGATGTGAAAGCGCAACAAGGAATTCGTTTTAATATTTTCCATTTAAACCAAACGTATTTAGGGAAAGATTCTCGTTTGAATATTGGTCCAAAAGGATTTACAGGCGAAAAATATGGCGGTTCCACCTATTGGGATACCGAAGCCTATTGCATTCCGTTCTATATGGCTACGAAAGACCAACAAGTGGCTAGAAATCTTTTGGCTTATCGCTACAATCAACTAGAAAAAGCTATTGAAAACGCTGGTAAATTAGGTTTTACAAATGGTGCCGCTTTATATCCAATGGTAACGATGAATGGTGAAGAATGTCACAACGAATGGGAAATCACCTTCGAAGAAATCCATAGAAATGGCGCCATTGCGTTTGCTATTTTCAACTATTACAGATTCACTGGCGATTACTCATACATACCTGAAAAAGGATTAGAAGTGCTAATCGGAATTGCCCGTTTTTGGCATCAAAGAGCAACTTTTTCTACTTTTAGAAATCAGTATGTTATTTTGGGCGTTACCGGTCCTAATGAATATGAAAACAACGTCAATAATAATTTCTATACTAATTATTTAGCCAAATGGTGTATTGATTATACCATGGAGCAAATCAACAAAGTTGAGAGAGAATACGATGCTGATTATACAAGAATAATGAGCAAAGTAGAATTAGACGCTACCGAAATTGGACATTGGAAAAAAGTGGCAGACCATATGTACTTCCCCTTTTCTGAAGAACATGATGTGTATTTGCAACAAGATGGTTTCTTAGATAAAGAATTGGTAAAAGTTCATGATTTAGACAAATCGCAACGACCAATCAATCAAAAATGGTCTTGGGACAGAATTTTACGTTCGCCTTATATCAAACAAGCGGATACTTTACAAGGTTTCTATTTCTTCGAAGATCATTTCAGCAAAGAACAATTAGAAAAACATTTTGATTTCTACGAGCCATTTACAGTTCATGAAAGTTCGCTTTCGCCTTGTGTTCATTCTATTCAGGCTGCAACTCTAGGAAGAATGGAACAAGCTTATACGTTCTATTTGAGAACATCACGCTTGGATTTAGATGACTATAACAAAGAAGTGGAAGAAGGTTTACACATCACATCAATGGCTGGGACTTGGATGAGCATTGTAGAAGGTTTTGGCGGGATGAGAGTCAAAGATGATTCACTACATTTTCAACCAAGAATTCCAAAAGACTGGAATGGCTATTCATTCAAAATCAATTTTAGAAACCAAATTTTAAAAGTCTCTGTTCATCAAAACGAAACTAAATTTAGCTTGGAAGGCGACAAAGCAATCTCTGTTTTTGTAAACGGTAAAAAAGTTTTGGTTGAGCCAAACAGTTTGGTAACCGTTTAAGTTCTCGCAAAGACACAAAGTCGCAAAGTAAAAATCTTTGCGACTTTGTTTTTAAGCATAGCATTTACAAATAAAAATCAAACCTTTGTATCATTGCGACTTTGCGAGAAAAATTTTTTTTCATGAGTATAAAAATATAAATATGACAGAAAACGAACTTTCAAAAGTCATAGTTGATATAAGTTATAAAATACACACCAGACTTGGCCCTGGTTTGTTAGAAAGTGTTTATGAAGCAATTTTGTATCACGAATTAATTAAAAAAGGATTAAAAGTGGAAAGGCAAAAGCCAATTCCTGTAATCTGGGATGACGTCTATTTAGATATTGGATTTCGTTCAGATTTGATAATTGAAAATAAAGTTATTGTTGAAATCAAATCCGTCGAAAAACTTTCAAACGCTCATTTAAAACAATTATTGACCTATATAAAAATTACAAATTTAAAGTTGGGGTTATTAATCAATTTCAACGAAGCTTTAATAAAAAATGGAATAAAACGAGTGGTATATGGACTATAAAAAAACTTTGCGCCTTCGCGCCTTTGCGAGAATTTCAGCGCTTTCAACGCTTTTACTTTTTACATCATTGGCTTTCTCGCAGATTGAACGCGTTGAACCTCCATTTTGGTATGAAGGAATGAACCATGCTGATTTGCAAATTATGTTCTATGGAAAGAACATTTCCCAAAACGAAGTTTCTGTTTCTAATAAAATAATCATCAAAGGCATTCAAAAAACAGAAAATCCTAACTATGTTTTTGTGACTATTGACACCAAAAATATTCCTGCCCAAGATTTAATTTTTACATTTAAAAACGGCAAAAAATCATTTACTAGAAACTACTCTATTAAAGCAAGGAGAGAGAATTCTAAATTCAGAAAAAGTTATGATAGCTCGGATGTTATTTATCTTATCATGTCAGATCGATTTGCCAATGGAAATCCAAACAATGACAGTTCAGCTGAAACTACTGAAAAAGCCAATCGCAATTTGCCTGGCGGAAGACATGGTGGTGATATTGAAGGTATGATTAATCATTTAGATTATATCAAAGAATTAGGTGCAACCGCTGTTTGGTGTACGCCTCTTTGTGAAGACAATGATGAAAGCTATTCCTATCATGGCTATGGCCAATCCGATGTTTATAAAATTGATCCGCGATATGGAACCAATAAGGATTATCTTAGATTAAGTGAAGAATTACATAAAAAAGGAATGAAAAACATCATGGATTATGTAACCAATCATTGGGGTTGGCAACATTGGATGTATAAAGACTTGCCTACTAAAGATTGGGTGCATCAATTTCCAGAATTCACACAATCTAACTACAGAATGACATCGCAATTTGATATCAATGCTTCAAAAATTGATGCTAAAAAGTGTATGGATGGATGGTTTGTAAAATCAATGCCCGATTTAAACCAATCCAATCCATTAGTTTTAAATTACCTGATACAAAATGCAATTTGGTGGATCGAATATGCCGATTTGGATGGGTTTAGAGTAGATACGTATTCCTATAATGACAAAGAAGGAATTTCTAAATGGACCAAAGCCATCACCGATGAATATCCGCATTTTAATATTGTTGGTGAAGTCTGGATG
>CALQCV020000029.1 GCA_943329165.2 Candidatus Nitrotoga sp. CP45
ATTAAACATATTAAAGTTAATTAGTTTAAGGTTTCCTTTAAAAATCCCTGCCGACTAGACGCAGGGATTTTTTTATACTCAAAAGAGCTTTTAAAATGAACATATTAAAAGCTGTAGTCTTTCTATAAAGAAAGGAATGCTAAGTTATTTAAAATACAATTAATTTGATACTCCAAATCTGACATTATTAAATAAAAAGTATTCCATTTACTAAGTTGGAATAACTATTCAATAATTAACTTCTTAGTCACAACTTTAGAGTCAACTTTTATTTTTGCCAAATAAATACCAGATGTTAAGTCGATGTGTAAAGTAGTTTCTCCATTAAAATTTTGCTCAAAAACTTTTTGTCCAAGAGTAGAAAACATTTCAATTTTTGCATCAGATGCTATTCCAAAAATGGTAATATTCCCTTTTGTTGGATTTGGATACAGCACAACTTTAGTAGCATCTAAATCGTTTGTTGACAAAGGCGTAAACCAAGCCTGACCAACATTCGCACCAAAAACATAGTCTGCTAAAGTCGGATAATCTATAAATGGATTTCTGTTTACCTGCCAAGTATAGATGTAATTATTTCTATTCATTTCAAAATCATCTCTAGGGTCAGTTTGATTCCACTGTAAAAGCAACGCCAATTCACCAAGCTGTCCTACAGTAGTATTCGCTGGGTTTCCGCTAACAACACTCAATCCGTTGTAACGACAAGCCATATAAAAAACAGATCTTGCAACATCGCCACGCCAACTCCCTTGTGTTCCTGCTGGTCCAACATATTCACCATAATCTCTATTTCCGCGTATACTGTTTTCTGGTCCATCTTCAGCACGAATGTGATGCGCATCAGCATGTCCGGCCATGATATCATTCGCATCGGTTGGTAACCAAACATTTATTCCATCTGGAATTGATGCTGTCCCGTTAGAATAACCGCCTCGAGATTGTGGATAAATATGTTCTCTGTTCCACTTTCCTGTATTGATTCCAGTTTCTTGAATGTCTAACTTAGAACGAGGTTGCTCTGCATACATTAACCAAACTTGATTACTATTCAAAGGATTTTGGTCAGATTTTTTCAAAATAGTTTCAACATCTCCATAATTGTGAGCGTGAACAACACTTGGGTTGGCAATAATGTCTTGAATAGCCTGTTTTAAAACAGCACCCGATTTTCCTTCTAACGAACTGTAATAACCAGCCGGAGTTGTTGGTGTTACTATTCCATAAGTTGGATTTAAAGGTGTTCCCCAGGCAGAAACCACAAAATCATTATCGATAACTCTAATTTCTATAAGATCATTTATGCGATTATATCCAGTTGGTAGCGTTCCAAATTTAATAACAATTGTTTCATCACCTTCATCTAAAATATCATCTACCAAGTCAATAGTAGCTGTAAAACTTGAGGCGCCTATAGCCATAGAAACTGAAGTGCTTCCTGTATAATCAGCGTTATTTATAGTGCCTGTATTTATTGAAAAAGTAAAATTTAATGGGGCAGTTATAGGCGTTTGTGTGGTGAAAGTTATGTTTATTGAACCTCCTTCTGTCACCTGTCCAGCAACAGCCGTTGTTGTTGAAATTGTAATTCCGTTAAAACCAAAACCACTTCCATCATTATTTGCGCCCGGAGTTGTCGCTTTGGTTTCATACGTTCCGTCGTTTTTTCTTTGAATGGATTGCGTGGTTTGTGCTCCATTAGCATTTTCATCAATTTGAGAAGTTATGCCAAGAGCGGTCATCAATGCTGTTGCATCAGCATCACTTGTGTCATAAACTAAAGCACTTATCAAATTAGTTGTTGTTGCTGGTGTGCTATTAGGAAAATCTGTTGCGTTTCCTGAATAGATTGCTACACCATCAGGTCCATTTTGAAAAGTACTGTCGGTTAAAAGTCTGTTTGGAACTGGTGAAACTAATTGGTTTCCAAGAACTACAATTCCGTTAACGTCTGTAGTTAATCCATCCAAATCAACAACATAATAACTCTTGGTGGCTAAACTTCCTGTACCGTTAAAGAAAACAAGTACATAACCATTTAATGAAAAATTAGCTGAAGTAGATTTTAATTCGATAAACTGTTTATCATTTGTACTCGGCGTATCCGAATCTAACTCATTGATAACAACTTGGGCTTTACTTACTGAAAAAACAGTAAGCGCCATAAGGAGCAATAATTTTTTAAACATTATTCTTAAATTGTGGTATGCAAATATATTTATAAGAAAAAGTAAAATCACAATTACTCCGCTTAATTAACCATAAAAACGCTCCAGAAGGAATTTAATTAGGAAAAAACTTAAAAAAAAATCAGCTGTAGAATTCACGAAAAACTAAACCGTGTATTTTTGATACAATTGCACTATTTTTACAACATCAATCTAAAGCAGTGTTAGAACTTTTAGGATATATCGGAGCTTTACTTATTGGGATAGTACTTGGAATTACCGGCGGCGGTGGATCAATACTAACAGTTCCTGTATTGGTTTATATTCTAAATTACAATCCAATAATTGCTACAGCTTATTCTTTATTTATTGTTGGAACGACAGCTGGTTTTGGTACAATTCAAAACTTCAAAAATGGTCTTGTTGTTCCAACGACAGGATTCCAATTTGCCATTCCTTCGTTGATTGGCGTATACATAACGCGGAAGTTTATTGTTCCAAAAATACCGGAAACCATATTCTATTTTAGCTCCATCCAATTATCAAAAGAGACTTTTTTAATGTTGATTTTTGCAGTAGTTATGTTTATGGCTGCCTATTCAATGCTGAAGGATAAAAAAGAATCTGAGGTTGTTGATTTTAAAACTAAATCTTTGGTAGTTCTTGTAATCCAATTGTTCTTTGTTGGGATTTTAATTGGATTAATTGGCGCCGGTGGTGGTTTTCTAATCATTCCTGCCTTATTGAAATTTGCCAAATTACCGATGAAGAAAGCCATCGGGACGTCACTATTTATAATTACCATTAATTCGCTAATTGGATTTACAGGTGATATTCAAAATTTCGAAATCGATTGGGCATTTTTGATTCCGTTTACAACTTTTTCTGTGATTGGGATTTTTATTGGTCTTTATATTCAAAATTATATCAATGAAAAGCATTTAAAAAAAATATTTGGATTTTTTGTTTTAATAATGTCCTTCTTTATTCTTTACAAAGAACTTTTATCATAAAATATTCTAAATTCATTGCTTACTTTTGTTGTTATACTTTAATTTTGTCACTCTAGACCATTAAGCCCAACTGTACGAAGTAAAAACCTTTTTCTTATGAAAATTGAACAAATATACACCGGATGCATTGCCCAAGCAGCTTATTATCTTGAATGCAATGGTGAAGCAGCAATTTTCGATCCGCTGCGTGAAGTTCAGCCTTATCTGGACAGAGCCAAAAAAGATAACGCCAAGATTAAATATATTTTCGAAACACATTTTCATGCCGATTTTGTATCGGGGCATTTGGACTTGGCAAAAAAAAGTGGTGGGGAAATTGTGTTTGGCCCAACCGCAAATCCTGAATTTAAAGCTATAATCGCTACCGATAACCAAGAGTTTAAAGTGGGTGATTATATTGTAAAAGCCATTCATACTCCAGGACATACTTTAGAAAGTACATGCTATCTTCTTATAGATGAAAATGGAAAACAGTACGGAATTATTACCGGCGATACTTTATTCATCGGTGATGTTGGTCGCCCTGATTTAGCACAAGCTTTAGTAGAAGATTTGACACAGGAAAAATTGGCAGCTTATCTTTTTGATTCGTTGCGAAATAAAATTATGCCGTTAGCTGATGATTTGATTGTGTATCCAAGTCATGGTGCCGGGAGTGCTTGTGGCAAAAATATGAGCAAAGAAACAACGGATACTTTAGGCAATCAAAAGAGAACGAATTATGCATTACGAGCTGATATGACTAAAGAAGAGTTTACTAAAGAATTGTTGGATGGATTAGGACTTCCACCTGCTTATTTTCCTCAAAACGTGATGCTAAATATTAAAGGATATGATAGTTTGGATAGCATTTTAGAAAAGAGTAATATCGGACTTTCTCCCAGAGAATTCGAAGCTGTTGCCAATCAAAGTGATGTCGTGGTTTTGGATGTCAGACATGAAAATGATTTTGTACAAGCACATATTCCGAACTCGATTTTTATTGGAATTCAGGGAAATTTTGCTCCTTGGGTTGGTACTCTACTTCGCGATGTCAATCAAAAACTATTACTTGTGGCTCCTGAAGGGAAAGAAGAAGAAACCATCACCCGATTATCACGTGTTGGTTTTGACCATGTTTTAGGATATCTCAAACATGGCATAGAAGGTTGGAAAACGGCAGGTTTCGAAACGGATAACATTCATTCTATTTCGCCAGAAGTTTTTGCCAGCAAAATAAATTCGAAAAGTTTAGTGATTGACGCCAGAAAACCTAGTGAATATGAAGCAGAACATGTAGAAAATGCAATTAATCTTCCGTTAGATAACATTAATGAAAATTTTCAAAGTATTCCAAAAGGCGACGATTTCTTCTTACATTGTGCTGGCGGCTATCGTTCTGTGATTATGGCATCTATTTTAAAATCGCGAGGAATTCATAATCTTATCAATGTTGAAAAAGGAATGAGCGGTATTAAACAAACGACTGTACGTTGTACCAAATTCGAATGTCCATCAATAAAAAAATAAATCAAAAAAATGTTAAATAACTATTTATAAATTAAGCAAATTAGATACATTTGCATTCGTAAAAATTTTAAAACAAAAAAATGAAAAAAATACTTCTTTTAGTGGCTCTTACCGTAGTTCTGTTTTCATGTAAGAACTTAGGTGAAGGTGAATATGAAATTACTGGAAATGTAAAAGGAATGAAAACCGGTTTAGTTTTCCTTGAAAAACAAAACCCAATGGGAATGGGAGCACTAGCAATTGATACTGTAAAAATTGTTGATGGGAAATTTGAAATCAAAGGAAAAACAACAGAACCTGAAATTCATTTTATTCAAATTGATAAAGTAAACGGTAAAGTTCCTTTTATTCTCGAAGGTGGTGAAATTGCAATTACTGTTGATAAAGACAGTATATTCAAATCCAAAGCCGCAGGCACATACAGCAATGATGAGTTTACTAAGTTCAATGAAGAATCTACTAAAATTCAAAAAAGAATGCAAAAAAGTGTTATGGATTTTCAAACAAAAAACATGGCCTTAATGAATGAAGCACAGCAAAATAAAGATACGGTAGCAATAAACCGATTGAGAGCAGAATATGATGTTATTCAAAAACCAATCACAGATTATACTTTTGGTTACCCAAAAACGCATCCAAAATCATTCATTAGTGTTTTGATTCTGCAAATGATGGCTAACAATCCTAAATTTGCAAAGGAGATTGATGGAATATACAAGTCATTTGATGAGTCTTTGAAAAAAACAAAACCTGGAAAAGCTATTAAAACAAATCTTGATAATTTAAAAAAAAAGCCAGCAGCTCCATTAGCTCCGCCGGTAAGTCAATAGTTGTTGGTCAAATAGCACCCGACTTTAAAGCACCAACGCCGAAAGGAAAGCTGGTTTCTTTAAAAGAAAGTTTGGGAAAAGTAACTTTGATTGATTTTTGGGCATCATGGTGTGGACCATGTAGACAAGAAAATAAAAATGTTGTAGCACTTTACAACGAGTTTCACAACAAAGGATTAAATATCATAAGTGTCTCACTTGATGAAAATGAGGCCGATTGGAAAGAAGCAATTGCAAAAGATAAATTAACTTGGACGCATGTTTCTAACTTGAAAGAAATGAAAGACCCAATTGCATTGCAATATGGAGTTACTCAAATTCCGACCACATTTTTGTTAGATGCTACAGGAAAAGTTGTTGCAATTGATTTAAGAGGCGAAGCTTTAAATGCAAAAATCAAAACGCTTCTAAGCATAAAATAATAGTAATTCAGTGCTATACAGAAAAAATCTCCTCCAGGAGATTTTTTTATTTTACTTATAACCAAAACGTTAAGAAAAGGGCGGTGAATTAGTTATTTTTTTATTTGTTAAGCTAAAAAGTGTTTTTATATTTGCAACCGCATGTGGCAAATGGGGAGATACTCAAGCGGCCAACGAGGGCAGACTGTAAATCTGCTGTGTGAACTTCGCAGGTTCGAATCCTGCTCTCCCCACAATATTTTAAATATGAAAAAATCACAAGCTCGCTTGATGTTTTTTTTGTTTTAAAATGTTGAGCAAGGGCACCTTGTTCAGGATCATGAAGTAACCCTGCTCTCCCCGCAATTTTTTTAACAAAAAAAACTTCAATTTCTTGAAGAGTTTTTTATTAAATTCTATTCGGTTTTTATTCTAACGCAAAGGTTACGCTTACGCTTGTATTTATTTCTAATTCGCCAACCGCTAATGTTTCTCTTTGTGTGCCACCATCTGCTGCCATTGCCATCATGTTTCCTTTATACATTGGTTGTGGAATATAACTTTGAGAATTATCCGTAATCAACAATGCTTTACCCACTTTTTGACCTAGAACCGAAACATAATCTTGTGCTTTTTGTTTGGCATTGAGAATTGCTTTTTTTCTCGCATCGCTTTCGTAATCTTCAATTTTAGATGATTTGAATTCAACCCCGTTAATCGAGTTTACACCTACATCGTTCAAACCCATCATAATGTAATCATACTTTGATAAATCTTTAAGTGTTATAATTAGTGTCTGACTAGCCTGAAAATTAGATTTCTTTTTTTCATAATCATAGCCTTTATACAAGCTTACATTATTGGTTTTGTAATCGGTAGCAGAAATACCCGATTTCTTTAAAAATTTAATCACTCTATCTACCACTTCATCGTTCAAATTTTTTACCTCATTGGCATCTTTGCCTGAATTCTGAAAACCGACAGTTACAACCGCTTGGTCAGGAACTATTTTTACTTTTCCTTCACCTGTAACCGAAATTTGTGGCACTTGATTTTTTTGTTCTTGTGCTTGCACGACGATAGCAAAAAAAGTTGCTATAATTAAAAATGTCTTCTTCATAATATTATTTTTTATTTGATTGTTGCTTCGGTTTTTCAAAAGTTATGCCAATTATAGTTTCCCCATTTTTGCCAATACAAAAAGAATGATAATAGGTATTGCCAAAAGAATAACCATAAAAGTGCTTTGTTCAAAAAGCATTGGCTCCTTTAACAAGGTAATAGCGTAACCACCAATTGCCCCGCCAAAGTGTGCTGTATGCCCAATATTATCTCTTCTTGACTTCATTCCATAAATAGAATATAACAAATAGCCTATTCCGAATATATAGGCTGGCAAAGGTATTATTCCAAAAATTCCAATGACCATATCGGGATACAACAATATAGCCGAATAAATAATTCCTGTTACCGCGCCCGAAGCACCAACGGCAGTATAATTATACTCATTGCCATGAAAAACCATCGTCAATAAACTGCCAAAAATTAAACTCCCTACATAGATTAATAGAAAAGTAAGATTTCCTAATGTTTCCGTTACCACTGGAGCAAAGGAATACAAAGCAATCATGTTAAACGCCAAATGGACAACGTCAGCATGGAGAAAGGCAGAGGAAATCATTCTTATTTGTTCTCCCGCGCGAATGCTACCAACATGAAACTGATATTTTCTAAAAAAGGATTCATCGTTAAATCCTTTAATGCTAAACAGAACATTAGCTCCAATAATTGCCAAAACAAAAAAGTTATCCATCATTTAAAATATTTCAGTAAAAATAATAATAGTTCCGAAGCAATTGTTAAATAGAATACGTTAAAATAACTTTAAACTTTATATTTGCATAAAATTACAGTAAATGCAGTTACTTCTTTTCCTTATTGTCTATCCAATCATTTGGTTAATTTCGATACTTCCGTTTCCGTTACTATATCTGTTTTCTGATTTTGTCTGCTTTTTCGTCTATACTATTTTTGGCTATCGCAAAAAAGTTGTCCGAGAAAATATTGCTATGACATTATCGCATTTATCTGAAAAAGAAAGGTTGAATATTGAGAAAAAATTCTATCACTATATGTGCGATATGTTTTTGGAAATGATTAAAACGATGAAAATTTCCCAAAAAGAAATGGAACAACGATTTGTTTTTACGAATCTGGATTTATACCGTGACTTAGAAAAAGAAGGAAAAAGTATCGCTTTGCTTTGTGCTCATTATTCCTCTTATGAATGGGCAGTTTCTATGAATTACCATATTACATTTGAAGGTTATGGCATTTATAAAAAAATCAACAATAAACATTTTGACAAATTAGTGAAAGACATTCGTTCGAAGTTCAAGGCCACTTTGCTGAGTACAAGAGAAACCATTCCTACTATTGAAAAAAATTACAAAACGAAACATTTGGGTGTTTATGGTTTTGCCAGCGACCAATCGCCACAAGCTTATAAAGCAAATCATTGGTCGACATTTATGGGAATCGAAGTTCCAGTTCATACGGGTGCGGAAATGCTTGCCAAGCGCTTTGACATGAATGTGATTTTTTTGAAAAACAAAAGAGTAAAACGTGGATACTACGAGGCTACGTTTGAACTTATGGCTGATAACCCAAAGGAAGTTCCTAATTTTGATATCTCAGACGACTTTTTGAGAAGAGTCGAAAAGCAAATACTAGAAGCTCCAGAATTTTATTTATGGACGCATAACCGCTGGAAACACAGAAGGAAATAGTTTTCAGTATTCAGTCGCAGTTGGTAGTGATTAAAATTTAAACCAAGATTTCACCATTTCTTTTTCCTGAAGCTTGTCATTTTTATGTACAAATTCATTTGTTTTGAAATTGTATTCGTAATCATTAGCCCACTCTTTATGGCTTCTTGCCAAAGATTTGACGCTATCACAAACCATTTGAATTTCTTCTGAAGTTGTTGTTGGATGAATAGACATCCTAATCCATCCCGGTTTTTTAATTAAATCTCCTGAAGTAATTTGACAAACCAAATCATGTGATGTTTTTTGGTCAACGTGCAACAAAAAATGACCATATGTTCCTGCGCAACTACAACCGCCTCTCGTTTGAATTCCAAATTTATCGTTCAATAGTTTTACTCCAAGGTTAAAATGCAGACCATCAACATAAAAAGAAATCACTCCTAACCTTTCCTGATGCTGATTGGCCAAAATGTGAACATTATCAATATTATTCAATTCTAAAAAAACATAAGCAACGATCTCGTGTTCTCTTTGGAGAATATTTTTGACCCCCATTTGCTCTTTCAACTGAATAGCCAAAGCCGTTTTTATCACCTGAAGAAAACCCGGAGTTCCTCCATCTTCCCTATCTTCAATATTGTCAATATATTTATGTTCACCCCAAGGATTCGTCCAACTTACGGTTCCGCCACCTGGACAATCAGGCACATTATTATGGTAAAGATTTTTATTGAAAACTAAAACTCCCGAAGTTCCGGGACCACCTAAAAACTTGTGCGGTGAAAAGAAGATAGCATCTAAATAACTTTCATCATCTGGATGCATATCAATATCTACATAAGGTCCAGAACAAGCAAAATCTACAAAGCAAACACCGTTGTTTTGATGCATAATTTTGGCCACTTCGTGATACGGAGTTCTAATTCCGGTAACGTTAGAACACGAGGTGATTGAGGCAATTTTAAAACTTCGGTCTTTGTATTTATGCAATGATTCCTTGAATTCTTCTAAACAAAACAATCCTTCTTTGTTTGCAGGGAGAACAACAACATCAGCCATGGTCTCTAACCAAGAAGTTTGATTAGAATGATGTTCCATATGCGAAATAAAAACGACTGGTTTTAATTCCTTTGGAATCGCAATGAATTCTTTAAGATTTTCAGGAACTTTCAGTCCAAGAATACGTTGAAACTTATTAACGACACCGGTCATTCCGGTTCCTGTGTTGATTAGAACATCATTCTCATTTGCGTTTACGTGTCGCTTTATAATGTGCTTTGCTTCGTGATATGCCATTGTCATGGCTGTTCCGGATACAGTAGTTTCCGTGTGGGTGTTGGCCACAAACGGGCCAAATTCGTTCATTAATTTTTCTTCAATTGGTCGGTATAATCTTCCACTAGCAGTCCAGTCGGTGTAAACTATTTTCTTCTTTCCAAAAGGAGATTCAAACTCTTGATCAATCCCAATAATGTTCTGGCGAAATTGCTGAAAATAGTGTTCTAATTTTGTTTTGCTCTCTGTGGTAATCATTCTGTAACAATTTGGTTTGCTTCGCCAGTTCGCCTTCTAGGCTAGCGTCAAAGATACATTTTTTTAATTTTAAGTGAAAAAAGAATAATTTGTAATTCGTAATTCTCAATTCGAAATTACCTTTTATCTTTACAAAAAATAAATTATTATGCAACACATTATCGACCGCTTTGTAAGCTATGTCACTATTGATACGGAATCAGATCCAAATTCTGATACTACTCCAAGCACTAAAAAACAATTTGACCTTGCTAATAAACTGGCGGAAGAACTAAAAACCATCGGTCTAAAAGAAGTCACTATTGACAAACATGGTTATATCATGGCGACCTTGCCTTCCAATGTTGATTATGAAGTTCCAACAATTGGTTTCATTTCTCACTTTGACACGACTCCTGATTTTACAGGTAAAGATGTAAAACCACAAATAATTCCTAACTATGATGGTGGAGAAATTGTTTTAAACGCAGCAGAAAACATTGTTTTATCTCCTAATTATTTCAAAGATTTATTGCTATACAAGGGGCAAACGTTGATTACTACCAATGGCTTAACGCTTCTTGGTGCCGATGACAAAGCCGGTATCACCGAGATTGTAACTGCCATGGAATATTTGGTCAAAAATCCACAAATCAAACACGGGAAAATTCGTGTGGGCTTCACACCTGATGAAGAAATTGGTCGTGGTGCTGATTTATTTGATGTAGAAAAGTTTGGCGCCGACTGGGCTTATACTATGGACGGCAGTCAGATTGGAGAATTAGAATATGAAAATTTTAATGCGGCTGGAGTCAAAATTACTTTCAAAGGAAAAAGCGTGCATCCGGGTTATGCCAAAGGGAAAATGATAAACTCCATGCTTATCGCCAACGATTTTATCAATGAATTACCAAAGCATGAAACACCACAGGAAACAAAAGGTTACGAAGGCTTTTTCCATGTGACCAGAATTTCGGGAAGCATCGAGGAAACCAAACTGGATTTAATCATTCGTGACCACGATATGAAAAAATTCAAAAAACGCAAAGAGTTAGTTCATGATATTACGAAAAAATTCAACAAAAAATTCGCAAAACAATTTGGTGAAGATATTGTAATCACGATTATCAAAGATCAATATTACAACATGAAGGAAAAAGTTGAGCCAGTAATGTTTATTGTTGATTTGGCAGAGAAAGCTATGAAATCATTAGGTATCAAACCGCTGATAAAGCCTATTCGCGGTGGTACTGACGGTTGCCGATTATCTTATATGGGGTTACCGTGTCCGAATATTTTTGCCGGCGGTCATAACTTTCATGGAAAATATGAATATGTTCCGGTTGAAAGTATGCAAAAAGCCATTGATGTTATTGTGAAAATTGCAGAACTTACGGCTACTACTGATTTTTCTGTAAAGACTCGAGGCACCCGAGCCAAAGGCGAACAGAGCAAAGCTAAAGTCGAACAAAGCGGAGCTAAAGAGAAGAAAGGTAAAAAGAAGAAATAATTTTATAAATAAAATCCAATAAAAAACCCAAATTCCTATAAAGGAGTTTGGGATTTTCAATACTTCGTAATTTCGTACTTCTTACCTCGTACTTTGAATTACACTTTCTTATTCAACGCTGCAGTTAATTCTAATGAAATAGCTGAACGCTCAATCTTAAGTTTCCCTGACATGGTTTCAATTACTGCTGAAGTATCAGTCAACTCAGCAATTTTTCCGTGAAAACCACTTTTGGTAATGATTTTGTCGCCTACTTTTAAACCCGATTCAAATTCTTTTTCTTGTTTTAGTTTCTTTTGCTGCGGTCTGATCATAAAAAAATAGATAACCACAAACATTAGTAAAAACGGCAAAAACTGACTTATTTGTCCCATAATAATAAATTTAATTTTGAATTAATCCTCTTCCTGTTTTTTGAATTTTATTTTCGTTTTGAAATTCTTTGACCAAATTATCTAAAATTCCGTTGATAAAAATACTGCTTTTTGGTGTTGAATATTCTTTGGCAAGTTCCAAATATTCGTTAATTGTAACTTTGATTGGAATTGATGGAAATTTTAAAAACTCACAGATAGCCATTTTCAAAATTATGGTATCAATTTCTGCAATTCTATCGGCATCCCAATTTGGTGTTTTGTCGATGTATTCTTTGGCCAATTCGACTTCGTTAAGAACTGTTTTTCTGAACAACAGACTTACAAATTCCTTATCTTCTTGGTCTTTATACAATTTGGC
>CALQCV020000030.1 GCA_943329165.2 Candidatus Nitrotoga sp. CP45
AATGGTAAATCATTTGGTGTTGATACAATTAAAATTTCATTAATACCTGACCACATCAAAGTTGACAATGGGTAATAAATCATAGGTTTATCATAAATCGGCATCAACTGCTTACTTACTGCTAAAGTCAATGGATGCAATCTTGTTCCCGAGCCACCAGCTAAAATAATTCCTTTCATATTTGTATAATTTATTCGTTTGTCGTCAAATATGTTTTGTCCATTTTATTTTTTGGTGTTTGCTTAAGCAACCTTTTTTTAAAGGTGATAACATAGTAATTATATTTTAGATTTTGCTAATTGTTTTCTGTAAAAACCTCTGAATAAAATAACAAATAAAAACATGAAAACAAATAGAATTGGTAGAATATATTTTAATTTATCCTTTATTCCTTTTGAGTTTTTAATATTTGTTGTAATACTTATGTCTTTAATAAAACTTTCAATTTTAACTAATTCAATTTTTTGAGCAGCAATTTCATTGATGAGATTATTTTTTAAACCAAACAATCCATTAATTTGATTGTTTTCATTGTTGTATACCAAGTTTGAACTTTTTTCATTTCTGGCCATACTTCTTGCAGTTTGCGATATCAATGAATCAATTTGTTTTATTTCTTGTTCACTTCGGTACAATTTATTTTTTATGTTTTCTATATTTATAGTAGAAATTTTATTCATATATTCATCGGTATTCAAATATTTTAAAACAGGTTTTATTATTTCATCTTTAGTGATTTGTCCCTTTGTAGTTATTAATATAGAATGAAATGGATAATTTTTACTAGTTAATTTATCCTTTATTACTTCCTCAATATCTGTATTTTCAGCTAATAATTTTACTAATTCAAAATTTTGAGTATTCTCTACATTTGCTGCAGTATTTGAATTATTAACAAAATTATAGATGTCGATAACAGGCTCTACAGTTATTAAATTTATTTTTTTGAAGTTTTTAATTCCAATGTTTTTAAAAAACACAGAGTCTTTTTCTCCAAGTTTAGAAGATAACAAATCTATTTTAGAGTATAAATAATCTACTCCACCGGTACTTGGAGAAACTATAATTTGATTTTTATAACTTTTAAGTGTAATATCTAAAAACTGCCCTAATCCAAAACCAATAGCTATTAAAATACTTAGTATTAAAATATTTCTTTTTAAAAAAAGAATAGTCCTAAATATTTTCGTATTAAGCCGTTCGTAATAACTTCCAATTTTTTTGGAAATCTGTGATAAATCAATTTCTTGATTATCATTATTTTGAGATGTTGCGCTCATAAAAAATAATTATTTTAAGTTAAAAATTTGTTCTAATATTTTAATAGTAATCAAATAAGTAGGTTTTACACCCGTTGTTCCTAAACCTCCAGAGGCCAATGTGCTTCCTGTTTCCAAAGGATTATCAGAAGCATAATAAGCGTATCTAACTTTTACATCTTGCGGAATACTTTTTCTAATTTTTGATGCCGATTGAATTGCTTTCTGATAATAAGCCCCTTCCATTTCTAGTCCGATAACCTCCCAAGTTGATTCATGGAAAAACTTCAATAAATCTTTATTCTGCAGCGACGTTCCCAAAACGGTAACCATTGGTCCTACACAAACCGGAATTCCGTTTCCTTCAAACATTTCAACGGTTAATTCATTTTCAAAAGGATAATTGTCAGCCGTCCCTTCATTTATATGTGCTGATGGAATCATAATGTCGCCTTTTCCACCTTCCAGAATTCCGGCTTTTCCCATTATAGAAACCGATTCTACGTTTAAGAAAGTTCTATTTTTGCCTTCTTTGTATGGTTTTAATAATTCGTCGATAGTTTCAAAGGCTTGCTCGCCAAAAGCATAATCCATTACAATTAACACCGGACTTTCTTTACCCACTTTCGCTTTTGGAAAACTGGTTTTTGCCCAATCTATTTTGGCTGTATCAAATATCTGAACATCAATATTGGTTCCGGAAGCGTTATCCGGAAGCGAAATCATTCCTTGTTTCAGTGCAACATCTTCTACTTTGTTACGGAGATCATTGGCGCCCGATTTGCTCAATTCTTCATAAATAAAGAAATCGGTTTTGTCTTTGAATTTGGTTTTCAAAACCGTGGTTGCAAAAATCGAATTCATTACACTATGCATGTTTGCACTAATGATATGAATTGGTCTTTCGAGAAGATTATGGGCTTTAAGCACTTCTTTGATGTTGTTTGCCCAAATTTCTCCATGTATATGATGTCCTAATCTTTCTCTCAAAATTGGACTAAACGTAATTGTTCTTTTGTTGTTGTCAACAACTTCCTCAATAGCTAATTTTCCAAGCCAATAAATAACATGTAAGAAGCGATCTGGTTTTTCTTTGGTGGCAAAATCTTCGTAAATATCTAATACTTCCGAAAAACTTCTGCCTAAAACATTAGCTGCATGCGACATTGCAACTTCTTTTTCAACTAAAGTTAGCTTCTTGTTTTGTAAAACTGTTTCCCCAAGTTTTTCCCAATCACGAGTTACCTCAAACTCAAGTTCGTCCAATAAAACTCTATTTTTTATCTTATGTGATTCGATAAATATAAAAGTTAAATGCGTCAAAATATCATAGATGTCTGAACGTCCACGCGTAATTTCCACATTCATTTGTTCGTCATCAATTCGGTAACAATTTCTCCTACGTTTTGGCGGAACAATTGGTTTAAACTGTGATTTTGAATACCCTTCGTCTGAAGTTAAATTGATGAAACGACATTCTTCAATGCCTACTGGAAGTCTTTCAATTACATAAAGTAAACCGTTTAGTTCTACTTTTTCTTCTGCAATACTTCCATAAATTTCTGGCCGTAGAGAAAGCAAAGCTTCTCTTAAAGTTTCACCTGAAACACCCATTGGTTTGTAAAAACCTCTGTTGAATAAATGTCTCATGGTAATGTACAATCGTTCGATAGCAGCCGACGATTCTTGCGCTCTTGAGCGCGAAATGTTTTTAATTTCTTTCATTTTTTATTTTACACCCGCAAATATAACTATTTTGTCGTTTAGTTGGTTAAAATTAGGTTTATTGCTGGTTCATATACCGACATTTTATCTGATGGATTGGCAATATCCGCTTTGGTTTGCTTGTTCCATTTTCCACCCGAATATGTGTAGATAAATTCCCTTTCAACATAGTTATAAAGCACATAGGGGAAATACATTTTTTGAATTACTGTATTTTTGGTGTTTGAATCGGTAACTTCTTTTTCTAGTTTATTCTTTTCGATTATCAACTTTTCAAAACCCACAAAGATCCCTGTTTTAGGCATTTTTAAACCAAAATCAGTCACATTAAAAAAGGTTTTCTTTACGCCTTTTTTTACCGAAACTATAAAGTCTTTACTCAACAATTCATCGCCAGGCGAACCATCTGAATTAACCATAAAAAAATGCACTTTGAATGAAGCGCTTTCCAGCTGATTGTCCGTAAAAAAATTTACTTGTTTAATATATCTTGTTCTTTTATATTTTGCAATATATGGGAAAAATTTAGCGTCAATTCGTGGTCCGTTTTCAAAAGCCTGATAGGTTTCATTTTTTACTTTTCCGATTTCAATTTCTCTGGTTTCAAATCTTTTGGCAATAACAACTTCTGATAATTGAAAGGCATTTACCTTCAAAACTACTTTTTCTGCTTCTGCTGCTTTAACTGTTTTCTTTTCATAACCTAACGCTGAAAAAATCAGATTTTTATTTGGCAAACAGTTAATGCTAAACTCGCCATTTTCTTCAGAAGTCGTGCTGTTGTTTTCGTTTTCAACCCAAATATTCACGTAAGAAATCGGTTTGTTATATTCATCAACAACGATTCCTTTTACTTGTGCGGAAACAGAAAAACCAATCAACAAGACTAGCCAAAACATTCTTTTTTCTTTCATCTATTTTCTATTCTCTCTTTAAAAAATCTGCAATTTTTCTATCGTTACTCAATCTCGGAATTTTATTTTGTCCGCCCAATTTTCCAATTGATTTCATATAATCCTGGAAGCCATTTTTTGAAACTTTTGAAATGACCAATGTTTTTAAAACTTTCCCAACAATTAAATCATCGTAATAACTGTTTTGTTTACGCATTTCGTTATCGATTTTCAAAGCAAATGCTGAAAGATTTTCGGGTTCATTTTCAAACTCAATAAACCATTCATGATAAGGCAATCCTGAATTTGGTGCTATTTGTGGCGCAACAGTAAATTCGTTTACACGAATGTTTGAATTTTCCATAGCTTCTTTCAAAGCGCATTCGACTTCTTTGCCAATGACGTGTTCACCAAAAGCAGAAATATAATGTTTGATTCGTCCCGAAACAATCACACGATACGGTTTTAAACTCGTGAATTGAACGGTGTCGCCAATATTGTATGCCCAAAGTCCGGCATTAGTAGAAATAATCAAAACATAATTGACGTGCAATTCGACTTCACCAATAGTATAACGCTTTGGGTTTTCAGTAAAAAATTCTTCTGATTTTACAAATTCGTAGAAAATTCCCGAATTCAAAAGCAGTAACATTCCTTTGTCTTTCTGCGAATCTTGGTACGCAAAAAAACCTTCCGATGCTGGAAATAATTCAATAGAATGAACTTTCCTTCCAATTAGATTTTCAAACTTGGCGCGATACGGTTCATAATTGACGCCGCCATAAATAAACAAATTGAAATTTTCAAAAATTTCGCCAACAGGCTTATTCCCTTTTAGTTCCAACTTCTCAAAATACATTTGTACCCAAGACGGAATTCCAGAAATCACGGTCATGTTTTCGTCAAAAGTTTCTTCAACAATCGCATCCACTTTGGTTTCCCAATCTTCAATGCAATTGGTTTCCCAGCTTGGCATTCGGTTTTTCTGCAAATATTTCGGAACAAAATGCGCAACAATCCCGGAAAGTCTTCCCAGATTTATTCCGTTTTTTTCTTCTAAAATTGGACTTCCTTGCAGGAAGATCATTTTGCCATCAACAAAGTTTGTTTTTCCGGTTTCGTGAATATAATTTAGAATCGCATTTCGAGCAGCTTCGATATGGAACGGCATTGATTCTTTGGTTAACGGAATAAATTTTGCTCCAGAAGTTGTGCCCGAAGTTTTGGCAAAATAAATCGGCTTTCCTTTCCACAAAATATCTTCTTCGCCTTTTACAACGCGGTCAACATACGGTCGTAATTCTTCATAATCCCGAATCGGAACTTGCCTAGCAAAGTCTTCAAAGGATTTGATTCTAGAAAAATTATGGTCTTTGCCAAACTGAGTAAAATCTGCGGAAGCGATAAGATTTTGAAAAACTTTCTGCTGTGTTTCAATAGGATTCTGAACCCATTTTTGAGTTTTTCTGTGGATTATTTTTGCAAATATTTTGGCCGCGACCGATTTTACAGACATGTTATTCAAATTCAATAAAAATACTTGGATCGATTGCATAACCATCTTTCCATAATTCAAAATGCAGATGTACGCCAGTAGATTCTTGTCCGGTTGAACCAGCCAAAGCAATAACTTCGCCTGTTTTGACCACATCACCTTGCGAAACAGTTACTGAAGCCGCATGTTTATAAACAGAAATAAATCCGCTGTTATGTCTAATGATTACGACATTTCCTGTATTAGGTGTCCAATCGGCGAAGATTACTTTTCCGCTTAAAATTGATTTTATAGGCGTGTTTTTAGCCAAAGCGATATCAACCGCATAATGTTTATCTTTCGGATTGAATTTCTCGGTTATCATTCCTTTTACTGGTGGAAATAAGACAGTGCTAACTTTTGGTTTTGCCTTCTCAAAGAGATTGTATTTATCTTCTCGGTCAACTCCTTCTCTAAATTTTAAATCGGCACCAGATGGTTTCAATTCTTCTTCAGAAACCGGTTCTGAAACAGCTGCTAAAATGGAATCTTTATTGAATTTTGCATATTCTAAATCGCCTGTTAAAACCTTTTTAATCGATTCAATATAGGCTTCGTTTTTTTTCAACGCCTGGTTTAGCGAATCTGATTTCAGTGCCAATTCGGTAGCGTCTCTTTTTAATTCTGTAGAAGCATAACCCGGAATATATTCGCGCAGCGGTGTAAAAGCAATGATATAAGTAGTCACGAAAATGATTAAAAATGCTCCAATTGTGGCTACCACAAAAACATTCATCAAGGTTAACCGAAGCGAAAAAATTTCTTCAAAAGTGTCTTCGTTCAAAATAACCAAGCGGTTTTTTGTAAAGAGTTTTTTCTTGATTATTTTTCGTTTGAGCCGTTTTTCGGACATGATTGTTTTAATAATCTACAAATATAGAAAATAAGTTGGCTTTGTCTTTTTACTGCTAACGGAGTTTAACGTATATTTATTATCGTAAAATTCAAAAAAATGTTATTTTCTTTTTACCTTTGGCAAAGGTTTTTAAAATTAAAATCTGCGAAAGCACAAAATTATAAATCATGGGAAGAATCGGAATGCCTGAAATATTAATTATTCTAGTTGTTGTTTTATTACTTTTTGGAGGTAGAAAAATTCCGGAATTAATGAAAGGATTGGGCTCTGGAATTAATGAATTTAAAAAAGCATCTAAAGGAGAAGACGATGCTAATGCTGCGTCTAAAAAAGAGGAAGAAGTTAAAAAATAATTTTCTTTACTAAAATATAAATCCCAAACTCAATAAAGAATTTGGGATTTTTTTTCTACAGTATCATCGTCAACTGAATTCGCTTTCGTTCTTCATCAACCTCAACCACTTTCACTTGAACGTGTTGGTGAAGTTTTACCACTTCATTCACATCAGACACAAAACCTGATTTGAGTTGCGAAATGTGAACCAATCCACTTTCTTTTATTCCGATATCGACAAAGCAACCAAATGCCGTAATGTTATTGACAATTCCTGGTAAAATCATTCCGGTTCTAACGTTTTTTATTGTGGTAACTGTTGGGTCGAATTCGAAAACTTTTGCCGCTTTTCTTGGATCAAGACCTGGTTTTTCTAATTCTTTAACGATATCTTTCAACCCTAGAATTCCGATTTCGGGAGTGATGTAATTTTCCAGTTTTATTAATTTTATTTTGTCTTTATTGGCAATCAACTCATTGGTTTTTAAACCCAAGTCTTTGGCCATTTTTTCAACAACGGGATACGCTTCGGGATGAACTGCTGAGTTATCTAACGGATTTTTTCCGTCTTTAATTCTTATAAATGCTGCTGCCTGTTGATACGCTTTATCGCCCAATCGTGGTACTTTTTTGAGTTCTTTACGGTTTTCAAATGGTCCGTTTTCCGTTCGATATTGAACTATGTTTTCGGCCATTTTTTCACCAATTCCCGAAACATAACTTAGTAAAGATTTACTTGCCGTATTGATATTGATACCTACCGAATTCACACAACGCACCACAACGGTATCGAGTTCTTCTTTAAGTTTTGTTTGGTCAACATCGTGTTGGTATTGCCCAACGCCGATGGATTTTGGATCAATTTTTACCAATTCTGCCAAAGGATCAGCTAATCGTCTTCCGATAGAAACCGAACCTCGAACAGTTACATCAAAACTAGGAAATTCTTCTCGCGCAATTTTAGATGCTGAATATACCGATGCGCCAGCTTCTGAAACCACAAAAACCTGAACTGGCTTATCAAATGCAATTTTCTTTATAAAAAATTCAGTTTCACGACTTGCCGTTCCGTTTCCGATAGAAATAGCTTCGATATTATAGGCGTTAACCATCGAACGTATTTTCTTCATCGCCATAGCGCTTTCGTTTTGTGGTTGATGCGGATAAATGGTTTCGTTGTATAACAAATCGCCTTTTTCATCCAGACAAACGATTTTACAACCGCTTCTAAATCCTGGGTCAATAGCCAAAATACGTTTTTCGCCCAAAGGCGGCGCTAATAATAGCTGACTCAAATTCCCTGCGAAAACATCAATTGCTTTTATATCCGCTTTGGCTTTGGCATCTTGCAATGTTTCATTTGAAATTGCCGGTTCGAGTAATCGTTTATAACTATCTTTTATGGCTAATTCGATATGTTCGGTAGTATCATTGTTGGCTATGATGATTTCGTTTTCGATGAAATCAATAGCTTCTTGGTTTTCGATTTCTATATTTAATTTTACAAAGCCTTCTGTTTCTGCGCGCAACATTGCTAATAAACGATGTGAAGGTATTTTTGAAATAGGTTCTGCCCAATCGAAATATTGTTTGAATTTCTGCGCATCAACTTCAGTTTCTTTTTTCTTTACAACTTTGGTTTCCACTATTGCTTTTCGTTGAAACAGGCGACGAAGATTTTTTCGGATATAAATATTTTCATTAATCCATTCGGCAATAATATCTCTTGCGCCTTGCAAGGCTTCGTCTTCATTTTTTACTTTGTCGTTGATATATTGTGTGGAAATAAAATCGATGTTGTCTTTTCCTTGTGAGAAAATTATTTTCGCCAAAGGTTCTAAACCGTTTTCTCGAGCAATATCGGCACGGGTTTTTTTCTTCTTTTTATACGGTAAATACAAATCTTCAATTTCCTGTAAATCGAAACTTTCCTTAATTTTTTTGGCCAATTCAGGAGAAAGTTGTCCTTGTTCGTCGATTGTTCTTAAAATCGATTCTTTTCGTTTTACGATTTCATCATACTGTTTGGAAAGTTTGGCGATGGTTTCAATAACAACTTCATCCAAATTCCCAGTTTGGTCTTTCCGGTAACGAGAAATAAAAGGAATGGTGCAGTCTTCTGAAAGTAATTTTAAAGTTGCTTCAATGCTTTTTGGCGAAGCCGTAACTTGGCTTTGTATAAATTGTATGCTGTTCATTTCTGAATTTTAATTTTGAATTTTTTTAAAAGCGTTTCCAAGATTTTCAATTACATCAGAAATCAACATGCTTTCTTCGCTTTGTGTTTCTAATGTAATGTCGGCTGCCAAACCATGAATGTAAACTCCAAGTATCGCTGCATTTATTGGTTCGTATCCTTGTGCTAAAAAAGCTGTAATGACTCCGCTTAATGCGTCGCCCGAACCGCCTTTAGCCAAACCCGAATTTCCAGTGGTGTTTTCAACGCTTGTTTCCCCGTCGCTGATAAAAGTGTTGTGTCCTTTTAAAACAATAATCAGCTTTAATTCTTTGGCTTTTATTTTGGCCGTTTGTCTTCTTTCTGATTCGGAATCGTGTTTTCCAAAAAGCCGGTCAAACTCTTTAACGTGTGGTGTCAAAATAGATTTTTGAGGTAATTTCAAAAGTTGTTCTTGATTTTCAGCTAAAATATTCAACGCATCAGCATCAAAAACTGCCGGTAAATCCAAACTTGAAAATACTAATTTTAAGAGGTTTTTTGCCGATTCATCATTACCGATTCCGGGACCAATTGCAACTGTATTATATTTTTCCCTGTTATTTCTATCTTCCCTAAATTCAATCATAGCTTCGGGAATAGCTGCGAAAATTGCAAGTCGTTCTTTTTTGGGAATATTTACTGTTACTAAACCAGCTCCTGCTCTTAGACAAGCTTTGACACAAATAATAGCGGCGCCCATTTTATCATGGTTCCCAACAATAAGCAATGCATGACCATGACTTCCTTTATGAGAATCGGGAAGCCTTTTTTTAAATAACTTTTGAATACTATGTATATCAAGCTTAGTCATAAAATTAATCTTGAACGATAAAATCTTTTGGATCTTCCTTTTTGAATTCAGGTTGTATGTTGATGTGATTAATGTTGAATTTTTCAAACAAAACGATTTCGACTTTCTCTAATAAAACATTGAATTCGCTCATCTTTATATCATCTGAACAATCAAGATGCGCTTCAAGATGTAGTTCTTCATCATTCAAATGCCAAACGTGAATATGGTGTAGCTTATTAACGCCCTTGATTTTGTGGACTTCCCGTACAATTTCTTTAATATCAATAAAATCAGGAGTGAAAAGCATAAGCATTTTAGTTGCTGACTTAATCAAATCATAACTGACATAGATTAAATACAAAGCTATTAGTAATGTCATAACACTATCAACCCAAAACCAACCGAAAAATTTCATCAACAAACCACCAACTAAAACCGCCACCGAAGCCATCATATCGGTCAATAAATGCAAGTAAGCCGATTTCATATTAAGATTGTGTTCAGAATCTTTTTTGAGTAATAAAACCGAGCCTCCGTTGACAATAATTCCTAAAATGGCTAACCAAATAACCAGCCCAGCCTTAATTGGTTCTGGATGAAATAATCTTGAAGAAGCTTCATAAACTAAAAATAACGCAACAACAATTAATGTTATTGCATTTATAAAAGCGGCTATCAATTCGGCGCGCTTGTAACCAAAAGTATTGTTTAACGATGCTTTTCTTCTTGATAATTTATGAGCTACTAAACTAAAAACCAAAGATAAAACATCTGAAAAATTGTGAAGTGCATCTGAAATTAAAGCCAAACTTCCTGAAATAATTCCGCCTATAACTTGCGCAATAGTAATCAGTAAATTTAACAGTATGGATAGGATTAAATTCTTTCCTCTGACTTCGTGTTTGTGAATGTGAACATGGTTATCTCCCATTTTATTGACAAGCTATTTTATTCACTCTGTTAGCATGTCTTCCGCCTTCAAATTTAGTATTCAAAAAAGCGTCAACCATTTCGATCGCTTGTTGTATTGAAGTAAATCGTGCTGGAATGCTTATTATGTTTGCATCGTTATGCTGACGTGCCAAAGCAGCAATTTCTTTGGTCCAACATAAAGCGGAACGAATGCCTTGATGTTTGTTAACAGTCATATTAATTCCGTTTCCGGAACCACAAATTACGACACCAAAATCGGCTTTTCCGGTTTCCACATCTATCGCAACAGGATGACCAAAATCGGGATAATCTACGCTATCAAAAGTATCCGTTCCGTGATTGATTATTTCGTGTTCTTTTTGTTCTAAAAAGGCAATAATAGCTTTCTTATAATCTGGTCCGGCGTGATCATTTCCAATAGAGATTTTCATGATGTTGTCTTTGTAATTAGTACGTCAAATTTACGTAAACTATTGGTTATATTTTTAGTTTATTATAAGTGATTGATTTTTAAATCCTAAAGATTACTATAGATTACATATTTTTTATAACTGTCTGTAAATCATTGAAATTTATGCAGTCTAAATGTTAAAATTATGGATTGTTAATAGCAATTCGCAATTCATTGATAATCAGTTAACCTTAAGTTAACATAGATTGTTAACAACTTTGGATAGAATTTTAGAAGTTTTTATTGCTCGTCTGATTAAAAATTGTAATCAAAAAACAAGTTGAAAAAAACAAATTTAGTTTGGGTAATTTTTAGAAAAGTTATCAATATAAAAACACTTTTTTTCAACCGAAAACATCAATCAAAGTTATCTACAAAAAGTATATTTTTTTAGTTGTGAACAACTGTTTATTAAATTTAAAAAACACTTCAAAATGAACGTTTTAAATTCTAAAAACTATGTTGATAAATTGATATAAAAAAGTATAACTACAAAATCTAATTTTAAAAAATAAAGTTATTCTACAAATTAACACACTATAATAACCATCATAAATTTAAATTTATTTAATTTTTTTTATTGTTGTTTTTAATAAATGTTGATAACAATTCTTTTTGCGGTTTAAAATAATTTTAAAATATAGCTAATGTTAGATTTATATTAAAACTCAGAACTTATAACTCATAACTTATAACTATTTTGTAATTTTCAACATTAATAGAAAAGATACAATGAGTAAGAAACACAAAAAGTTCGGGAAAAATGAAAAGACCTTTTCCGAAAAGATATTTAAGATACTATCAAAAAACGCGAATAAACCTTTTAACTATAAACAAATCGCTGCTATTTTAGAATTAGATGATTCTAAAAGTAGAAATGAAATTATAAAAGATTTAAAAATTCTAGCCGCTCAAAAACTGATTATTGAATCAGAACCCGGAAAGTATTTAGTCAAAGCTTCGAGTCAGCAATATTATGAGGGAGTTGTTGATATGACTTCAAGAAAAACTGGCTATTTTGTTTGCGATGAATTAGAAAATGATGTTTTTATTCCGTTTATAAACCTGAATCATGCTTTAGATGGCGATAAAGTAAAAGCTTATGTGTATGATAGAAGAAGTTCGAGAAAACCAGAAGCGGAAGTAATTGAAATTATCGAAAGACATAAAACAGAATTTGTTGGAGTTGTTGATATTCAAAAGAATTTCGGATTTGTAACGACAGCTAATGCTAAAATGTACACGGATATTTTTATTCCAAAAAATAA
>CALQCV020000031.1 GCA_943329165.2 Candidatus Nitrotoga sp. CP45
AATAGCCGTTGTGGCTGCTTGGATTACAACATTTGCAGAAGGTGAAGATGTACAAGTTCCTAAAGTGACAGTAAAATTATGAGTATTGGCTACTAATCCTGTTATTGTTGCCGAAGTTGTATTTCCAGTGATTCCGCCAGGATTTAATATCCAATTTCCTGCAGGTAAGTCGTTTAAAACCACACTACCTGTTAGATTTATACAATCGGGTTGCGTAATGTTTGCAACTGGTGCTATTGGCAACGGTGTAACGGACAACCTAGCAGTCTTAGTTTGTGAAGGACAATCATTACCATCTTTAACTGTAACTTTATAATCTCCGGCATCTGCAGTAGTAACATTTAAAATGGTTGGATTTGCTAATGTTGATGAAAAATTATTTGGACCTGTCCAAGAATAGGTAATTGGTGCTGTTCCGGTGATAAGATTTGCTGTTAAATTGAATGTATTCCCAGCACATAGAGTAGTATTAGTTGTCCCAGAAATTTCGTTTGGACCAATAGAAAATAGTATTGCCGACAATGTTGCAAATGAAATATCATCGAGAGCAAAATCATTACCACCAGCATTAGTATTTAGATTTCTAATTCTAATTATTGCTGTTGTTGCAGTTCCTGAATTCCAAAAAGGGGTACTGTAAAACCGTACCCAATTGCTCAAATTAACTTCGCTTTCTGACGTTGGCTTTGGAACTGCTGATGAACTTAAATCTGCAACTGATCCTACTAGAACTCCATTCACTTCAAATTGTAATTGTGCAGGAAAAGAGGGGTTCAAATTCATAGCCCATGCACTAAAGTAATAATTAGTGTTGGGTGTTATAGTTACTGTTTGTTGCCATATTATTCTTTGTCTGTCAGGCTCTGGAGGGTTAGAAACTAATGACGCACTTCCATTGACCATTAAGAAATTTCTAGACCCTGTTGTATTATTGGTATGATCCCTACCATAAAAAGCAGGATGATATCCTATTCCATTTGAAGGGCTATTGGCACTTGTATTTACTGCATAATTACCTTCAGGATATAATCCAGAAGTATTAACACCAGTATAAAAGGCTTGATTTTGGTTGTATTCAGTATAAAAACTTGGGGATGCGGCATTAAAATTTGTAAAACTACCATCTGTAACAAGCTCTTGCGCCACATTTAAAGAAGCAGTAGCAATACAACCACCTCCTGTTGTTGCCGTAACACTATAAACCCCTGCCGCGTCTACATCAATTGGGTTACTTGTTTGTCCTGTACTCCATAAATAAGTGCTTCCACCACTTGCTGTTAATCGAATTTTTCCAGGTACAGCGCAATCATTGGCTGTAATTGTAACATTTGGTGTTCCAGTACAAGGTCTTAAAACAAGAGCAATTCCACCCATCAATCTTGGATTGTCATTAGCAGTACAATTTACACTGCCATTACCTGTAGCACCTACTGCTGGTTTGGTTGCCCATGCGGCACCAACACAAGCACTGCTGTTGGCATTATTACCAACATCAAACAGCTCTGTTAAAGTGGCTGGAGAAGTCATTTTCCAGTTCACATTACTAAAATTCGTATTCGGACTCGAAGTAACCCTTGCAGCTGCTCCAAACAATAATACAGCTGTATTGGTCGACAAAGTAGTTATACTTGGAATGGTCGTAACATTTGCATTGGTTGCAGTTGTCCAGCTTGTTCTTGGAGTAACATCAAAAGGGGTGGTATTATTAACACCCGAAAATGCTACAATTCCACCTACTGCGAACGTTGACGAATTGGTCACTGCAAAAGTGTATGATGTAGGTTCTGAACCAGTGGCTATTTTATACAATAAAGTACCACGACCTCTTTCGATATCGGTTGCTGCGATGAGCGTCCAGCCACTGGACGTAGCTGTTGTTTGAGTTGCTTGTATATAGTTCGCAATATTTGCGATCATGATATCACCTGCCACCACACCCATTGGCTTGTTGACAGTTACTGTTGCAGAAGTACTAGTGCCAGTGGTAGCAGTACCTCTCAGAGCAATTTGAGATGAAGCTTTAAACGTACCAGCAAATAACATCAAAACCACCATCAAAAAGAAAATGAATTTAGAGTGTTTGTTAAGTAAACTTTTTTTTGTTTGTTCTGAAGGGTAGTGTTTTTTCATAAAATTCGGTTTTTAAAAACGGTACTCAGTAATCAATTGAAAAAGAGTAACCAAAAAAGCGAAATACTTTTTTGTGATTTTAAACACATGTTTGTTGTATGTTACTTGACAAAAGTATCTCTACCCTTATAAACTGAAAAATTTTCCCGCTATTTAACCAAAAAAATCTATGAATTACAACTGATGAATACATAATCTGCCTTTTTTACCTTTCATCTATATTTTGCTTTTTAGAACATCATTATTATAAAACTCAATCAGAGGAATTTAAATTTTAAATCTTCTATCCTAATTCAATCGGATCCAGCACAATTTTCTAAACCTCCATATCCATTACTAATTATTTTCACGACAATCAAATTATAACCGTAAATGTGATTGGATTCAGTGTTTATGTATATAGTTTAGATGATGGTTCGTTCCAAAGCATTACTGTTTTTGAACATGTTTGATTGGGCGAACATACAATTATCGTTCGTGATGTGAAAGGAAATACCGGTTGTGGTAAAATCGTTATTGATGGAGTTCAAACTATCGATTATCCTCATTATTTTACACCAAATGGAGATGGTATTCACGATACATGGAATGTTGTTGGGTTGGAAAATCAACCTTTTGCTCAACGTTATATTTTTGACCAACATGGTAAATTTTGAAACAATTACATACAACTGGAAATGGCTGGGATGGAATTTATAATGGTCATATGCTTCCCACAGACGATTATTGATGTAAAGCGGAATACTTAGACCAAACTAGATCTAGGTGGAAAGAATTTAAATCGCACTTCAAGCCGAAAAGATAATAGCTAACTTTACAATACTTGAAAATCTCGAACCGTTTTTTTGCGGTTAACAATAGCATTTCATTTATTGTAAAATTTAAATTTTAATGTGGTAATCTATCCTTGAAAACACCATAAAGAAAAGTTCCGAGAATAGCTCCAATCAATATCAATCCGAAACTCATAAATCCTGCGCCAAATAAAATAAAAATTGGTCCTGGACAAGCGCCAACCATTGCCCAACCTAATCCAAAAAGGATACCGCCAATCCAATAACGTGCATTTCCTTTTTCTTTATCCTGAATATAAATTGGGTTGCCATCAAAGTCTTTCAATTTCTTTCTTTTTATAATCTGAACACCTATTAATCCGGTCGCTATTGCCGTCATGATAATGCCATACATATGAAACGACTGAAACTGGAACATTTCATAAATTCGGTACCAGGATACAGCTTCTGCTTTGGTTAAAACAATACCAAAGAAAAATCCAACGAGCAAATATTTTAATAAATTCATAGCTTAAAAAAGTAAGGATAAAATATAATGCGACATAATCAAACCACCGATAAAAAAACCAACAACAGCTTTCAAAGAAGGTAATTGCAAATTACTCATTCCGGCAATAGCATGACCCGAAGTACAACCACCCGCATAACGTGAACCAAAACCAATTAACAATCCACCAACGAGTAGAATAATAATCATTTTTGGAGATCCAAATATTTGATTTCCGAATAGTTCATCCGGGACTAATTTTCCGTTTGGAGCATCGATTCCCATTGCGGATAATTGTTGAATCGTTTTAGGGTTAATATCAACATTGGAAACATCACTCAAAAAATGAACTGCCACATATCCGCCGATCATAGCGCCAACAACAACTGCTAAATTCCATCGTTGTGATTTCCAATCCCAATCAAAAAAGGGAACTCTTTTTCCAACGCCTGTCATGGCACATAATGAGCGTAAGTTGGACGACATGCCAAATACTTTTCCAAAATAATTAAGCAACAGCATTACCACGGCTATGAGAAAACCTGCAACCGACCAATGCCATGTTTGAGTTAAAATTTCCATACAATACATTTTATACAAAAATAGAAATTCATTTGAACTTGTTTGACAAACTTTTGCGATAATTGACTATTTTTGATTTGCATTTTTTTGCATGATAATTGTAAAAGAAAGACAAAAAATATTTATCATGAAAATTAAACCGTTTTTAATTGCCATTCTGATTGTTATAACAACCTCATCCTGCGTTAGTACAAAATCTACTTTAAAAAATGTAGATGACAATGCCCCGATTCCAATAGTATCAGCAAACAACACTTTTGTTTTAATAGAATACAGCAAAGACAAAAAGTATGGCTATGATGCTGATTATCCAATTAATGTTTTTTACAAAAGTACCAAAGACGAAAACCTAAACGCTGAGCGTTTCTTGAATGCTTTAGCCGGACCAAAAGGTGAAAAAATAACATTTTTTAAAATTGAAAGCTGTTGTCCTTTTCCGACCAAAAGAACCGAAATTGGTGCTGGATTTTTAGACATTTACGAACTAAAATGGGAAGGACAAGTAATGCCTTTAAAGCTATATATAAACATATACGAGAGAGGGTATTTGTTGGTTCCAATGGGTCTTTCTATAAAAAATAACTAAGGTTTTGTGTATTAAAAGCTCATAAATTAATAGTAGCTTTGTGGCCATAAAATAAACGCATTATGAACATTCATTTAATTCCACAAATCAAGAATAGTGATAGTGGAAATTTCTTTGTACTTGCTGGTCCGTGTGCTATTGAAGGTGAAGAAATGGCAATGAAAATTGCCGAAAAATTGGTTACCATCACGGATAAATTACAAATTCCTTACGTTTTTAAAGGTTCATTTAAAAAAGCTAATCGCTCCAGAATTGATAGTTTTTCTGGAATTGGAGATGATAAAGCTTTAAAAATACTACGCAAAGTTTCTGAAACCTTTCATATTCCAACCGTTACCGACATTCATACTAATGAAGATGCCGACAAAGCAGCGCAATATGTAGATGTGTTGCAAATTCCAGCATTCTTAGTACGTCAAACCGATTTAGTAGTGGCCGCAGCTAATACTGGAAAAGTAGTCAATTTAAAAAAAGGACAATTTATGAGTCCGGAAAGCATGAAACATGCGGTTCAAAAAGTGTTAGACTGCAACAATGAAAATGTAATGGTTACCGATAGAGGAAGCATGTTTGGCTACCAAGATATGATTGTTGATTTTCGTGGAATTCCGACGATGCAACAATATGCAACAACCGTTTTAGACGTAACTCATTCTCTACAACAGCCTAATCAAACGGCTGGCGTAACCGGCGGAAGACCCGACATGATTGAAACCATTGCTAAAGCGGGAATTGTTGTTGGTGTTGATGGTATATTCATCGAAACCCATTTTGATCCTGCAAATGCCAAAAGCGATGGGGCAAATATGTTGCATCTAGACTATTTTGAAGGTTTAATGACGCGCTTGGTAGCCATCAGAAAAACAATAAATCAATTTTAATCTAAAGCATCTTGAAAAAACTTTTATTATTTTCATATCTAACTTTTTTTGCTCTAACCCCAGCTGTTTATGCTCAAGAAAAAACAGCTAATCCTGATAAATATACCGCGCACAACAAGGGTAAAATGTTTGTGTTTTGGGGAGGAAATCGGGAGAGTTTTTCCAAATCTGACATCCATTTTAAAGGGCCAGATTATGATTTTACCCTTTATGATGTAATGGCAAACGACAAGCCAAAAGGTTGGCATATAGATTATGTGAATCCGTCACGAATGACTATTCCGCAAACCAATTTGAGAATCGGCTATTTTATCAATGATCATTATAACATTTCCATTGGAGTTGACCATATGAAATATGTAATGAATCAAAATCAGAATGTTGAAATTGCAGGTGTTGTTGGAGCTTCTTATCCAGATTATGCCGGAGTTTATTTGCCATCCGGAAATCATATCATCGATATGACAGATGGTACTTTCCTGAAATTTGAACACACCGATGGCTTGAATTATGTTCACTCTGAGATTTCTCGAGTAGATGATATATCACAGCTTTTTAAAATTAGAAATACAGATAAATTTCAAGTAAATATTACCGAAGGTGTTGGAGCTGGATTCTTGTATCCAAAAACGAATGCAACCTTACTTGGAAAAGAAATACATGACGATTTTCATGTGTCGGGATTTGGAGTTTCTGGTAAAGTTGGATTAAACTTTACCTTCTTTAAATACTTCTTTATTCAAACAGAATTGAAAGGTGGGTATATTAACATGAATGACATTAGAACTACAAGTAGCCCATCTGATAAAGCTTCACAAAGTTTTTTCTTCCTTCAAAGAATCATTGCCTTCGGAGGAATTTTTAAATTATAAAACAAAATATTTTAAAAGTTCTCAGACTTTTTAATTATTTATAAATCTGAAGCTATTTCGACTAATCAATACCATATTGATCAAACAAATACATCAAGGAAGCCATAGTTGCCGCACCGAGTTCTAATTCTCGTTTATTGACAGCATCAAATTTATCGTTGGCAGCATGATGATAATCAAAATAGCGTTGCGAATCAGGCATCAATCCAGCTTTTACAATCTTGGTAGATGTTAGATGTCCAATATCTGAACCTGTCCCTCCTATTGTAAAACTATGTATCAAATAGGGTTCAAATAAATATTTCCAATTGGTTATCTTTTCGAAATTAGTAGCGTCACATTCAAAAGAAAATCCTCTTGGCGAGAATCCACCAGCATCACTTTCAAGAGCAAAAATGTGATTCTCATGATTTGCAATTGATAACTCTTCATATTTCTTCCCTCCTCTACCGCCAAACTCTTCATTCATAAAAAGTACCACTCTGATGGTGTTTTTAGGTTTATAATTTAGTTTTTTAAATAGCTCCAAAACTTCCATGCTTTGTACTACGCCAGCACCATCATCATGAGAACCGTCAGCCAAATCCCAAGAATCAAGATGCCCGCCAACAATCATAATTTTTTCCGGATGTTCCAAACCCTTAATTTCACCAATCACATTATACGAAAGTACTTCGCCAAGGTTTTCACAAGAAAGTTTCATAAAGAATTTTAACACACTGTTTTCTTTAAGTTTTTTGCTCAATAATTCTGCTGCATTGGTACTAATAGCAGCCGTTGGAATATATTGGTCTTTTGGTAAATCGCCATAACTCTGAGCTCCTGTATGTGGAAAATCGTCTAGTCTGAAACCCATGGAACGGACAATAGTAGCTACAGCTCCCATTTTGGCGGCATCTCTCGCGCCATTATACCTTTGATCAACGCAACCGCCATACGATTTAAAAGCATCAATATTTGTAGCTTCAAACGGTCGGTTATAAAAAACAATTTTGCCTTTTATTTTTTCAACACCAAGAGATTCCAATTCTTTCAAGCTATGTACTTCGATAACTTCAGCTGTTAAGCCATTTTTAGGAGTGGAAATTGAACCACCAAGCGCACAAATTGGAATCGGTACTTTAGTTTTATTATCCAAAATATAAGCACTTTCTTTATCGCCTCTCACCCATTTTGGCACCATTACTTCCTGAAGATAAACTTTATCTAAGCCTAACGTTTCGAGTTGCGCTTTAACATATGCCACGCCTTTTTCAGCACCAACGGAACCAGACATTCGGGAGCCAATTTTATTAGACAAATCATCTAACCACGAATAACACTTTGAATTTGTCAATGAAAAATTGTAAATATTCTTGAGCATTTGTCGGTCGTTACTTTGCGAATAAAGCATAGATGAAAATAGCAAGGCGCAGTATGTAATTTTCTTCATAATAATTTTAAAATTTTTAAATAATAAATTTCCAATCTTTGTTTTTATCATACCAAAGTTGACCATCGGAAACTGTCAACGGACAATCAAAATTATTGGTGAATAAACTTCCGGTTCCTAAACCTTGAGGCATCAAATTATTTTGCAAAAAAGTAAATTGTGCAATCGCGTTTAAACCTACATTACTTTCTAAAGCGGAAGTAATCCACCAACCAATGTTTAGTTTTTCTGCCATGGAAATCCATTCCAAAGTACCACGAAATCCACCAACAAAACTTGGTTTCAAAACGATGAATTGCGGTTTAATTTTCTCTAGCAAATTTTGCTTTTCTTCGGTTGAAAAGACTCCAATAAGCTCTTCATCTAAAGCTATAGGAATTTTGCTATTTTTACACAACACTGACATCGTGTCAGTATAATTTTTTTTAATAGGTTGCTCTATGCTATGTAATTTAAAACCAGTTATTTGATTAATTTTATTTAAAGCTTCATTTTCAGCAAAAGCACCGTTCGCATCAACCCGAATTTCGATAGTTTTTTCATCAAAATGAGCACGAACAAAGCGTAATAACTCAATTTCTTTGTCAAAATCTATAGCTCCAATCTTCAGTTTTATACAGCTAAAACCTTGCTTAATTCTGTCTTCAATTTGAGCTTTCATAAAGGCTTCATCACCCATCCAAACCAATCCATTTATGGAAATGCTTTTGATAAAATTTGTAAAATCTGAAGGAAATAAAACAAATGGATTTTCGCTTTTCAAAGACAAAAAAGCCATCTCGATTCCGAATTGAATTGATGGAAATTCGATTAATTCATTCCAAAGTTTTTGCTCGCCGAGATGAATATTTTCACAAGCCCATTGTATTTTTTCTTCAAAATCTGGTCGGTCGTCAGCAGATAATCCACGTAGAATTCCGCACTCACCTATTCCTTTTTTGCCCTCTTTTTCCAAGACGATAAACCAGGTTTCTTTATCGGTTAAAATGCCTCGTGAAGTTCCAGAAGGGTTTTTAAAATGTAGTATGTATTTGAAGTAAGATGCTTTCATTGTAACCTGAATTGTTGTTTATTTTTAAACCACATAGAACCATAGATTTTTGAAACTTTATAAAGACGCCTTGCTTTATTTAGAATACAATAGACTAAGTTTTAAATATATTTCAATACAATTCTTACTACTATGAATCTATGTGCGAGAAAATTAAAGAGAAATGCTTTCCCCAATATCTAGAAGCATTAAATCTTTTCCGGCATCAAAGAATTTCTTTTTGGCTTCATCGTGATTGATGACTATAAAACCAAATGTATCGTAATGACAGCCTAAAATCTTATCGCAATCGACAAAATCAGCAGCAATAATTGCATCTTCAACATCCATAGTAAAGTTATTCCCTATTGGAAAAATCGCTAAATCCAATTTTGTTCGCATCGGAATTAGTTTCATATCCATTGTAAGTGCAGTGTCACCAGAGATGTAAATATTTTTGTGTTCACCTTCGATAACAAATCCGCCTGGATTTCCACCGTAAGTTCCGTCAGCGAAGGAACTCGAATGCACAGCAGCTACATATTTCACTTTACCAAAATCAAATTGCCAGCTTCCACCATGATTCATAGGATGGTATTGGAATCCTTTGTTACCGTAATAAGTAGCAATTTCCCAATTAGAAACTATTACTGCATTGGTATTTTTTGCAATTACTTCAACATCTAAAGTATGGTCTTGATGTGCATGGGTAAGCAATATAAAGTCCGCCTTCAAAGTTTTTATATCGATATGAGATGCCTTTTCATTAGCCAAAATAAACGGGTCTACTAAAATATGTTTTCCACTAATCTCAATACCAATACAAGAATGTCCGTAGAATGTAATTTTCATTGCAATAGATTAAATATAATTAACCAATAAATCAGAAATAAAATATATTAAACTCAAACCTAATAGAATGGAAAGAAAGAAAGTGCTCAAGGCCAATTTCTTTAACTCTGGATCTAAAAGTTTTGGATTTCTGTTTTTACTCACTCGTATCAGATGCCCAGCCAATGGGAAATAAGCGGCTACAAATATATATTGGTCAAAATGGAAATTATTTAAAAAAGCAAAAGCTCCAACCAAAATCATGGCTGATAAGACTAAAAAGTAATGATATTGTTTTGCCCATTCTCCGCCCTTTTGAACAACTACTGTATTTTTTCCTGCTTTTCTATCACTTATTTCATCACGCATATTGTTTAAGTTTAAAACGCCAACGCTCAAAAAACCAATAGCTGTCGCCGGCAATAATAACAACCAATCTATTTCTTTTGAAAACATAAAATACACACCAAATGTGCTTACCAATCCAAAGAAAATAAAAACAAAAACATCTCCATAGCCACGATAACCGTAAGCGCTGTTTCCAACGGTGTAACGAATAGCAGAGGCAATAGCTATAATTCCCAAAAACAAAAAGATCAAGGAATAAAGCAGGTAACTTTCTTTAAAAGCAAAATAAATTAGTAAAATCGCGAAAAACAAGGTAATTACCGAAGTTAAAATCATTGCATTTTTCATCGCATATGGCGTAATAACTCCTTTTTGAATGGCTCGTTTTGGCCCAACTCTATCTTCATTATCCGTTCCTTTAATTCCATCGCCATAATCATTGGCAAAATTGGAAAGTATCTGAAGTCCCAAAGTCGTCAGCAAAGCAAAAATCACAATATTCCAGTTGAACATCGCTTGTGACATGGCGTAAAAACTTCCCACAATAATTCCAGATACCGAAAGCGGTAATGTTCTTAATCTTGCGGCTTCAATCCAGTGTTTCATTTTTTTATGTTAATTTGGTTATGTGGTTATTTGGTTATACGGATATTTAGTCTGGTTACTGGGTCTTTTTTTTCAAATAACCGAATAACCGAATCCACAAATTACGGTAACCACTTCTTTTCAAAATTCGGTTTCCTTTTTTCTAAAAATGCATCTCTTCCTTCTTTAGCTTCATCTGTCATATAGGCTAATCTTGTGGCTTCACCAGCAAAAACCTGTTGACCTACCATTCCATCATCTGTCAAATTCATTGCAAATTTTAGCATTTTTATGGATGTTGGTGATTTGGCTAATATTTCCTGAGCCCATTCAAAGGCAGTATTCTCTAATTCAGCATGCGGAATAACTGCATTTACCATTCCCATATCAAAAGCTTCTTGTGCAGAATAATTTCTTCCTAAAAAGAAAATCTCACGGGCTTTCTTTTGACCAACCATTTTGGCCAAATAAGCCGAACCGTAACCACCGTCAAAACTTGTTACGTCAGCATCGGTCTGTTTAAAAATAGCGTGCTCTTTACTGGCTAAAGTCAAATCGCAGACAACGTGCAAACTATGTCCGCCACCAACTGCCCATCCGGGAACAACAGCAATTACAGCTTTTGGCATAAAACGTATTAATCGTTGCACATCCAAAATATTCAAACGATGATAGCCATCATCGCCTACGTATCCTTGATGACCACGCGCTTTTTGATCTCCGCCGGAGCAAAAAGACCAAACACCATCTTTAGAACTTGGACCTTCGGCAGAAAGCAAAACCACGCCAATAGAAGTATCTTCCTGAGCATCTTGAAAAGCTTGTAATAATTCACTGGTGGTTTTCGGACGAAATGCATTGCGAACATCAGGACGATTGAAAGCTATCCTCGCAACGCCATTGCATTTTTTATAAGTGATGTCTTCAAAATGGTTAACTGTTTTCCAATTAATTGAATTCATGTAAATGCTAAAATTTGTTAAAATAAAAGTTAGGTAAAATAAATTGCTCTATTTCAGCGTAAAAATAAAGCATTTTTTACTCTTAACTACAAAAACAAATTGTAAATGCTTATGACTAAATCAAAATTTTACATTGCTTCCATATATTAAATTAAAAGCTATTTCGTTGATATTGCATAAAGATAGCTTAATCAAAAAAACAAAATCTTCTTTGGGATTATCACAAAAGAACTTCAATAGTAAATGACCCGCGGGAATCAAATTCTTGCAAGTTTTTTGTTTTTATTTCTATATTTAACAAATCAAAATTATAGATATGAAACAATTCACCTTCAAAGAAAAACTTCGAATTCTATTAAGCTTTCCTGTAATAATAGCAGCTCTTGGTTATTTTGTCGATATTTATGATTTGTTACTTTTTGGTATTGTGCGAATTCCAAGTTTAGAAAGCATGGGATTGGATGCAGATAAAGTGGGCACCATGATTATAAATTACCAGATGATAGGATTGGTACTTGGCGGAATCATTTGGGGTGTTTTTGGGGATAGAAAAGGACGTCTTTCGGTTTTATTTGGTTCTATCATTGTGTATTCGTTAGCCAATATTGCCTGCGGTTTTTTACCTCAAATGAACTTTGCCGATAAAGGAACTATTTATGCTGTGTTGCGTTTCATTGCCGGAATTGGTTTAGCAGGAGAATTAGGTGCCGGAATCACTTTAGTTTC
>CALQCV020000032.1 GCA_943329165.2 Candidatus Nitrotoga sp. CP45
AGCTAAAACACCACACATGTGAAATAACATACGGGCACCAACATTGCCGTCCCAATCATCATTTTCTCCGGGCGCAACTTCTACCAAATCAAAGCCAATAATTTCTTTTTCACTTGCTGCTAATTTGTTAAACAAATAAGTAGCTTGTTCAAATGAAAATCCACCAGGAACCGGTGTTCCAGTATTTGGACAATACCAAGAATACAATCCATCTATATCAAAAGAAATACAAACTTTTTGTGGTAATGTAGCTATGATAGCATCGCATTGCTCTTCCCAAGTTTTACCTGCAAAGGTTTCCGCTTTCAAATCGGCATCAGTATTTACCAAAACTCTTCCGTTTGATTGTTGCACCACTTCAACTTCCTGCTCACAGAAATCGCGAATCCCAAGCTGAACTATTTTTGAAATCTGAGGAATCTGCAGAGCATTATACATTATTGATGCATGCGAAAAGGTAAATCCCTCGTAGGCAATTCTCAAATCCATATGTGCATCTAAATGCAAAATTCCAAAGTTGTCATGTATGCTTGCCAAAGCTTCATAATAGCCTAATGGCGTTGAATGATCGCCTCCAAGAAGGACTACTTTTTTGCCTTGCTTCGTCCAAAACAAAACTTTTTCTTTGACTTCGGTATGCAAATCGCGACATACTTTATTAATGGTCTCCAAGTCGGAAAGTAAGCTTGGATGATTATTTAAATCTTCTCCTTTTTCGAGTGCCTGAATTATGGGTTGTGCTAATGCTTTGTAGCTGTTTGAATTAATTTTCCACTGCTCTGGTGCTTCATCATAGTAAATTCCGAGTTTCCATAGCTCGGGAAAATCCTGATGGTTTAAATCTACCTGAAAAGAAGCATCCAAAACCGCTTTAGGACCGTGTGAAGCTCCGGCGCCATAACTTACGGTTACTTCCCACGGCACAGGAATTATAATAATTTCTGATTGTTCTGCCGAAAAGGGTAATCCAAAGATGGTTGCATCTGCTAAACCCGGCTGGCTTGGGTCAAAAGTAGCTATGATTTGTTGTTTGGTCATTAGGTATAAGTTATAAGGTGACAAAGTTATCCCGAAACTTTGGGATTGCAAAGTATTTTTGGTGTGGATGTAAAAAAAGAAAACCACAATACTTTCGCATTATGGTCTTTCTTTATTTGTTAAAGAGTTGATTTATTCTTTTATGAATTTATATGATACTTTGGCCGTGTTGAAATACACATTATAAATACCTTTAGCTAAAGAAGCAATATCAATACTTTCATCGTTAGAAGTTAACCGTTTTGTATAAATTGTTTGTCCTAACATATTGTAGATAGTAATACTTTCATTACTGTCAAAATCCCCTTTAATATTTAATACATTAGAAGCCGGATTTGGATACAAAACAAAATTATTTTTTACATTGTCTTCAACTCCTAAGAAAGGTGTAATTGTAAGTTGGAAAGTTCTTGTTACTGAAGTAACACTTGTTGCAACCATCGTAATTGTGTATGTCCCCGGCACTAAAACTGTCGCAGCAGCTGGACTTTGTGTTAATGTTGCATCACAATTCGCTGTAATTGGATTAGCCAAAGTTGCATAGCTGGGTAAAGTATACGTATTCGTAGCATCGGCAGCAACAGTCTGATTAGCTATCGAAGCCATAGTCAATCCTAAAGCTGGCATATCATAGCCTTTACCAGTAAACTTTTGAGTAAACACCTGAATGTCTGCACATGGGAAATTCAAATTGATAGCAGCCTGCCTTACAGCTATCGCTGCAACTTGCTGAGTGCTTGAACTATTAGTCGATGCTAAACCGTTTAGGAAAGCCTTATCTGTTTTTTCTCTACCAACTACATCCCATATTTGCATTAAGGCAGTTGCCCATATTTGACCATCTGTATGTATTGAATTAGTTAAAGAGGTTGGATAAATACCACTATAGTTTGTTGACCTTCCGGTCCAGCAAACATTGTGACCATCCCAACTAAACATGTATTGAGAAGCAGGATCTGCTGCTGTCCATTGGTTTAAACTTCTGCTATAAGATTGCGCCCAATAATCTCCATTACCTTCTCCAATTAAATTTGACGAAGAACCGTTAGTCATCCAATCATGTAGCCCATGCCCTAACTCATGTAAAATAACATCTGCATCTTCAGCATCATCGACACATCCTTCTCCAAAAGATAATTGATCGCTTGATGGGGAAAAAGAAGAATTGTCTGCTCCATTCCATCCTGACGGGTCAAATCTAAGTACCCCTGAATTTGACTGAGGCTTACAGGTAATTCCTAATGTTTCTTTTATATATCGCAAGCTTTTATCCAAATGATAAAACGCATTAACCGCTTCAAAATTATCCTGGTCTCTCGTATAATTAAACTCGTTAGTTGCTTGTGTAAATAATCCCTTAGACGGTGCTTCAAAGTCTAAAATTTCAACATAAGTGCTCTTTAATTTATAAACACCAGCTGTCAAATCAATTTCAGGTAATGTTACCGTTGTTCTAGCCGCTGCTAATTGGGTCGTGTTGGCATCACTCCCATCAACATAACCTGAAGTATTATAAGGAACACGTGCGGCCGACAACGGATCACTCAAATAAACCATAGCGGTTCCTGTTACATAAGCTAATGGAGCCATTGCTGAAGTTTTAGATACCTTTCCAGCCTTTTTTACATTCTCATTTTTATGGTGTTTTAGTGAAACTTCCTCTGTACTTAAAACGGTTGCGTTTTGCGCATCAATTAAAACTTCCCAGGTTCCATTTCCAATCTGGAAGTTTGTAATAACACGGTAAACTAATTTTGTTTGACCGTTAACTTTTGCAACCAGTAACTTATTTTCTGAAACTGTATATTCTCCCGGGAATTTTAAGTTTTCTTTTGACACATTTAAAGCAGCCTCTTTAGAAAGACTTGGCGTTGTACTAATATTTTCAATAGTGGCATTATAGGAATCTGAGGTAAAAACCAATTCATTACTTGGATTGAAATTTATTACAATTTCTGATTGATATACAGGTACATCGTTCATCATTTGTTGAAAACGAAGTGTTTCTCCGGCTGAGCTTTTAAACACAAATGATAATTTGAATGTGTCAGAAGATTTAATCTTTAAATCTTGGACATGATTCGCTATCCATTGCCTTGCTGCTGCTTCGTTATTAGAAACTTGGGCAAAACCAGAGAATGAAATTAGAGTCAATATTAAAGTGGAGAAATGTAATTTTAATTGCATTTTTTTAAACAGTTAATTAAGTGGTATTTGTTAATAAATCTATACAAATCAACGAATTGTTTTTTAGAAAACAAATTAATTTACTGTTAAAATTCCTTGTTTTAGTATTTGTCCGAAATCATACATGTCTTCATAAGAACAGTAAAAAGGAACGGGTGCCAATCGGATTACATTTGGTTCTCGCCAATCGGTAATTACGCCGTTTTTCATTAAATAATCAAACAAACTTTTGCCTTGTCCGTGCAGAAAAACCGAAAGCTGACAGGCTCTTTCTTCTTGATTTGCTGGCGTGATAATTTCAAATTCTGTTCCGTCAATTGCCGCATCGATTTCATGTAAGATGAATTCTAAATAGGCTGTCATTTTGTTTCTTTTTGCAATTAGTTTGTCCATTCCAACTTCTGCAAATAGTTCTACCGAAGCCAAATAAGGGGCCAAAGACAATATGGGTAAATTACTCACTTGCCAACCGTCTGCACCGACAATTGGGTCAAATTTTGGTTCCATCAAAAAGCGTCTTTCTTTGTTTTGTGCCCACCAACCGCCAAATCGCGCCAAGTCTTTATTGGTATGATGTTTCTCATGAATAAAACAACCCGAAGCATTTCCGGGTCCGGAATTCATGTATTTATAAGAACACCAAGCAGCAAAATCTATATTCCAATCGTGTAATTCTAATTTTATATTTCCGGCTGCATGAGCTAGGTCGAAACCTACTATTGCGCCGGCTGTGTGACCCGCCTCGGTTATGGTTTTCATATCGAAAACTTGTCCCGTGTAATAGTTTACGCCACCAATTAATACCAAGGCTAATTCGTTGCCAACTTCGTCAATTTTGGCCAAAATATCTTCTAAACGAATGTTGTGCTCGCCTTCTCTTCTTTTGATTTCTACTATCGCATCTTCTGGTTTATATCCGTGAAAATGGACTTGACTTTGGAACATGTATTGATCAGAAGGAAATGCTTTTTCTTCACAAATGATTTTGTAACGCGTTTTTGTAGGTTGATAAAACGACACCATTAGCAAGTGTAAATTCACAGTTAACGTATTCATCACCGTAATTTCGGACGGTTTTGCTCCGACTAATTTACTCAACGGGTTAGCAAATCGTTCGTGATAATCCCACCAAGGTTTTTCGGCATAGAAATGTCCTTCAACCGCAAGAGTTGACCAGTCATTCATCACCTCATCAACATATTGTTTGGTGCGTTTAGACTGCAATCCCAATGAATTTCCAGTAAAGTAGATTACGTTTTTACCATTGTATTGCGGAAATAAAAATTCACTGCGATAGTGTTTTAATTCGTCTTGTCTGTCAAGTTGTTGGGCAAATTCACGTGTGTTTTGGAAAATCATTGGTGTTGTAATTTATGTCGTAAAAGTATTGAAAAAAAAATTATTTCACAGAGATACGCGGAGAAACTCAGAGATGCACAGAGTTTAAAATCCGAATCTTTTTTTGCGCTGACGAATGAATCTAGCCCTGATGGGAGCTGGCTACCGTGTAGCGCGGACAGCAGGAACATGGTTTAAAGAATGCCGAAAGTTTGGCTCGTAAAAAATCCCGCCACTGCTGACAGGATTTATTTTAGTATTTGTTGAGAATCTGAAACAAGTTCAGATTAAATAATCAACATCGCGTCTCCATAAGAATAGAAACGGTATTCTTCTTTGATTGCTTCTTCGTATGCTTTTTTCATCAAATCATGACCGCAAAACGCAGAAACCATCATCAATAAGGTCGATTTTGGCGTGTGGAAATTGGTTACCATACAATCGGCAATGCTGAAATCATGTGGTGGAAAAATGAATTTATTCGTCCAGCCTGTAAACGGATTTAAGGATCTTTGTGATGAAACAGAACTTTCAATAGCACGCATTGAAGTCGTTCCGATACAACACACTTTGCTCTTTCTTGCCTTGGCGCTGTTTACAATATCGCAAGCTTTTTGTGTAATGATTAACTCTTCGGAGTCCATTTTATGTTTTGACAAATCTTCCACTTCTACTGGGTTAAATGTCCCCAAACCTACATGCAATGTGACTTCGGCAAAGTTAATTCCTTTGATTTCTAATTTCTTTAGAAGATGTTTAGAAAAGTGTAAACCAGCTGTAGGAGCAGCAACTGCGCCTTCTTCTTTGGCATAAATCGTTTGGTAACGTTCGGCATCTTCCTCGGTTACTTCACGGTTGATGTATTTTGGGATTGGCGTTTCGCCAAGTTCTGTTAATTTTTTTCTGAATTCTTCATACGAACCATCATATAAAAAACGCAATGTTCTTCCACGCGACGTAGTATTATCAATTACCTCGGCAACTAACGAATCGTCTTCGCCAAAATAGAGTTTGTTGCCAATTCTGATTTTACGCGCCGGATCAACTAAAACATCCCAAAGGCGTTGCTCTGCATTTAATTCTCTTAACAAGAAAACTTCAATACGCGCGCCTGTTTTTTCTTTGTTTCCATACATACGAGCCGGAAAAACTTTGGTATTGTTCAAAATCATTACATCGCCATCATCAAAATACTCGATAATGTCTTTGAATTGTTTGTGTTCGATAGTTTTTGTTTTTCTGTTGACAACCATTAACCTGGCTTCGTCTCTGTTTTCTGCTGGGAATTCCGCTAATAATTCGGATGGAAGATTGAACTGGAAATGAGATAATTTCATATTAGGATTTTAGATTAAGGATTTATTACGCTACGCTCCATACAATTCGGCTAAGCCTCGGGTTAAGATTTAGAATTCTATTACCCAAATTTAAATCGCCTGCAAATATACTATCGTGAGATAGCGAATGTCAAGTAAAAAGGAGTTTATTTTAATTTTTTACTATTTTTGCGACAGAATTCGGGATGTAGCGCAGCCTGGTAGCGTACTAGCATGGGGTGCTAGGGGTCGCTGGTTCGAATCCAGTCATCCCGACTTTTATACTTCTTCTATTGTAAACCCTATCTTTTTTAAATCAATCCAAAAAGCCGGATAGGATTTTGAAACGACTTCAGCTTCTTCAATTATGATATCGGTTTTCAATGCTAAAGGCGCGAAAGCCATTGCCATTCGGTGGTCTTGGTAGGTTGAGATTTTTATATTGGAATGAATTGTATTTGACAGTTCTAAAGTCAAGCTATCGTCAGAAATCTCAACTGTTGCGCCGAGTTTTTCTAATTCGTTTTTCAAAGCTAAAAGTCTATCTGTTTCTTTTATTTTTAAGGTATGCAAACCTCTTAAATGACAGCCAATTCCTAATCCGAGGCAGGTTACTGCTATGGTTTGCGCGATGTCGGGAGAGTTGTTGAGATTTAGGATTAAGGATTTAGGAATTGGGATTTGGAATCTCCTTAAATGAATTTTATTATTATCAAAAACCGTTTCCACTCCGAAGTCTTTATAGATTTCAGCTAAAACCGAATCGCCTTGCAGGCTATTTTTTTTATAGCTCGATAAGGTAATTTCAGTTCCAATTGCTGAAAGTGCGATGATGGAATAATAATAGGAAGCCGAAGACCAGTCGGATTCAACGATTAAGGATTTAGGATTTGGCCCTCCGACTGCGCTCAGGGTGACAAAAGGTTTTACTGAAATTTTATTCCCGCTAAAAGAAGTTTCTACTCCAATTTCGTTTAGTAGACTTAAGGTCATTTTGATATAAGGAACAGATGTTATTTCGCCTTCCAAAGTAAGTTCCAAACCGTTTTCGAGTTTTGGGGCTATGAGTAACAGCGCCGAAATATATTGACTGCTGACATTTGCCGACAGTGAAACTTTGCTCTTGGTTACTTTTTTTCCTTTGATTTTAATTGGTGGAAAACCTTCATTTTCTTCATAACTTATTTCAGCTCCGAGTTGTCTTAAAGCATCTACTAAAATTTTAATCGGGCGCTCTTTCATTCGGGTTGAACCGGTAAGACAAACTTCTCTATTTTCCAGAATGGAGAAATAAGCGGTTAAGAAACGCATGGCTGTTCCGGCGTGATGAATGTCTACTAGTTGGGAGATGGAAGATGGAAGATGGAAGTTTTGTAATGCCTTAGTCATCACTTCTGAATCATCCGAGTTTGATGTGTTTTCCAATGTTAGATTTGGATACAAAGCTTGAAGCAATAACAATCTGTTGGTTTCGGATTTTGAACCAGTAATTGCGATTGCAGATTGCGGTTTACAAGTAGATGATTTTAGCAGTAAATTCATAAGTTATTACACAGAGATTCAAAGAGAAGCACGAAGATATAAAGGGAAACTTCTATCTTCCATCTTCTGACTTCCCTCTTATTTTAGTTTATCGTTATTGTGATGACGGTCGTGATCGCGGTTGGTTTTTAAATCCAGTTTTTTATCAAAAGCAGCTTGCAAATCGATTCCGGTTTGGTTGGCCAGGCACAAAACTACAAAAACCACATCGGCTAATTCTTCGCCAAGATCTTTATTTTTATCGCTTTCTTTCTCGGATTGTTCTCCGTAGCGACGGGCGATAATTCGGGCAACTTCACCAACTTCTTCGGTAAGCTGTGCCATATTTGTTAATTCGTTGAAGTAACGAACACCGTGATTTTTAATCCAATTGTCTACTTCTAGTTGGGAGTTTTTTAAGTTCATGTTATTCCTTATTTTTAGTGTCAATAACTATAGTAACTGGTCCATCATTTAACAGCGCTACTTTCATATCAGCACCGAATTTTCCGGTTTGTACTTTTTTGCCTAATTCGGTTTCCATTTGTTTTATAAACGATTCGTATAAAGGAATCGCTGTTTCGGATTTTGATGCTTTTAAATAGGATGGTCGATTGCCTTTTTTGGTTGAAGCATGCAAGGTAAACTGACTTACGATTATCATGTCGCCACCAACATCTTTGAGCGATAAATTCATCACATCATTTTCATCTCCAAAAATTCTGAGGTTGGCTATTTTTGCTGTAAGCCAAATACTATCTTCATTGTTATCAGCATCTTCAAAACCGACTAAAACCAACAATCCTTTTTGGATATCGGCAACAACTTGATTGTCTATTGTAACGGAACAGAAAGAAACTCTTTGGATTACTGCTTTCATTAATAAAGTCTTAAAGTTAAAAAGTCGGAAGTCGAAAGCCATTTTACGTTTGACTTTATGACTTTAGACCTTTGACTATTTTCGGGTTTCATCACTAGCAATTCGTTCGTCATTATAGACATCGGAACGATAATGTTCGTCATCGCCTTCCAGAATTTTGAGGTAACTATTATAACGTGACCAGGCTATTTTATTTTCTTCTAAAGCTTTTTTGACAGCGCAATTTGGTTCTTCTTTGTGCAAACAATTATTAAATTTACATTCGTCTTGCAACTTAAAGAATTCAGGAAAATAACCACTTACTTCCGAAGGTTCCATATCTACAATTCCGAAACCTTTTATTCCCGGAGTGTCAATTATTTTTGCATCAAATGACAAGTTGTACATTTCGGCAAAAGTCGTAGTGTGTTGCCCTTGTTTGCTTTGCTCGGAAATATTTTTGGTTTTCAAATTTAAATTGGGTTCCAAAGCATTCACCAAGGTTGATTTTCCAACTCCAGAATGTCCGGAAAACATAGATACTTTTCCAATCATCATTCCTTTTAATTCTTCCAAACCTTTCTTTTCGATTGCCGAAACTTTCAAAAATTTATACCCAATTGCTGAGTAGATGTATTGCAAATACAATTGTTCATCCCTCATAGCTTCATCAAACGTATCGATTTTATTAAAAACCAAAACGGCTTCAATGCCATAGGCTTCAGCGGTAACTAAAAACCGATCTATAAAACTGGTCGTCGTTGGCGGATTATTGATAGTAATTAACAGAAAAACGACGTCAATATTGGAAGCAATGATATGCGTTTGCTTGGATAAATTGACCGATTTTCTCACGATGTAATTCTTTCTGTCGTGAATGTTGTAAATCGATCCGGTTATTGCATCTGAGTTTTCATCCAACTCAAAATCTACCACATCGCCAACGGCAATCGGATTTGTGCTTTTAATGTCTTGCATACGGAATTTTCCTTTGATGCGACATTCAAACACTTGGTTGTCTTCCGTTTTTACGGTGTACCAACTTCCGGTAGATTTATAAACTAGTCCAGTCAAATTAATTACGTTTTACAAATTACGAATGACAAAGGTAAAAAATTGCAACCGTTATTGTATTTAAAGTTGGTTCAAATAAAAAAAGTTGCCATTACTGACAACTTTTAGGATAATTTAAAAAAAATTAATATTTATAAACAACAGCAGTTTTATTGGATGAAGCATCTGTTGTTAAATAATTTTTTTAATATTCTTTATTTTTAGCATTAATAGACATTATATAGAGCATTACTAAATATATAAAAAACAATTATTGCCACCGCATTTAAACGATAATCCCTAAATTTATCCGTTTAACCGTTAATTATCGTCTCTTGATGGCTAATACTCTCCTGGTGAATGGCCTTGAAAATTCTTAAAATAAACTCTTCACTCAATCCTTTTTCTTCTCCATCTAATATCATTTTACCCAGAATTTCATTCCATCGTTTGTTTTGCAAAACGGCAACATTTTTTTCTTTTTTCAAGGCGCCAATTTGTTCCGCCACTTTCATTCTGTTGCCAAGAAGTTCTAATAATTTACTGTCGGCAATATCAATATTGGCCCTAAGTTTTATCATTTTGGTATTGAAATCATCATCTTCGGTAGTTACCTTTTTAACTTTCAAATCTTCGAAAATCTGTTTCAAAACCGTTGGTGTCACTTGTTGCGCAGCGTCGCTCCATGCATTATCTGGGTCAACATGTGTTTCAATAATTAATCCGTCGTAATTCAAATCTAACGCTTGCTGCGACACTTCTTGGATCATATTTCGTTGTCCAGTAATATGCGAAGGATCACAAATCAAAGGCAAGTCAGGAAAACGACTTTGCAATTCAATTGCAATTTGCCATTCCGGAATGTTTCTGTATTTTGTCTTTTCGTAAGTCGAAAATCCTCTGTGAATTACTCCTAGTTTTTTGATTCCGGCATTGAATAAACGCTCAACTCCGCCAATCCATAAAGCCAAATCAGGATTTACCGGGTTTTTTACCAAAACAATTTTATCTGTTCCAGCCAAAGCATCAGCGATTTCCTGAACTGCAAACGGATTTACCGTAGTCCTTGCTCCAATCCATAGCACATCAATATCGTGTTCCAATGCTAATTTTACGTGTGCTGCATTCGCGACTTCGGTTGCCATTAACAAACCTGTTTCGGCTTTTGCTTTTTGCAGCCATTTTAAACCGATGGCTCCTACGCCTTCAAATCCGCCCGGACGCGTTCTTGGTTTCCAAATTCCGGCTCGGAAAATACTAACATCAGAATTTTTCAATTCATGTGCAATTTTCAGCACCTGGTCTTCGGTTTCTGCGCTACATGGGCCAGCAATAACTAATGGATGTGTAAGATTGAAATCTTCTAACCATTTTTTGTTTTCTTTTGTGATGTTCATAGCTCTAATTATTTTCCGTTTAATATTTCTTTTATTCTGTTAGTACTCTCCATTTCGTTAAAAATCTGTTCGTAATTCCCACTTTCCAACAACTCTTTGAATTGCGATAGATTGGCAATATATTCTTCCAATGATTTTACGACTTGCTTTTTATTTTGTTTGAAAATTGGCGTCCACATCGCTGGTGAACTTTTGGCTAATCTGACTGTACTTTCAAATCCGCTGCCTGCCATATCAAAAATATCTTTTTCATCTTTCTCCTTTTCTATCACCGTTTTACCCAACATAAACGAACTGATATGCGACAAGTGAGATACATAAGCAATATGTTTGTCGTGCGATTTTGGTTCCATATAGCGAATTCTCATTCCCAAATCCTTAAATAATTTCAATCCTTTTTCCTGTAATTTAAACGTAGTTTTTTCTACTTCGCAAATGATGTTGGTTTTGTCTACAAATAAATTTCGAATGGCAGCCGTTGGCCCAGAGAATTCCGTTCCAGCAATGGGATGTGTTGCTAAAAAGTTTCTTCTTTTTGGATGATTCAGCACGGCTTCGCATATCGGACTTTTAGTCGAACCAACTTCAAATACCAACGTTTCATCAGTTACCAAATCTAAAACTTTTGGCAAAAGCCCCAAAGCAATATCTACTGGAACAGCCACAATTACAAAATCCGCATCAATAACCCCAGTTAATTCCGATTTTTGATGAATGATTCCGAGTTCAATCGCTTGTTCCAAATGACTGTCATTGGCATCAATACCAATAATAACAGCATCTTTATCCAATGCCTGAATATCCAATGCCATTGAACCACCAATTAATCCTATTCCTATTACATATACTTTCATTTTTGTCCTTTTAAAATCGTTCTATTGCCTGTTGAATTTTTTCTTCGGTAACGCAAAGCGAAAACCGAATATAATTTTCTCCATTACTACCGAAAATAGTTCCCGGCGTGATAAAAATATGTTTTTCAATTAATACTTTATCAATAAATTCTTCAGACATTATACCTTCTGGAAGCTTTGCCCAAACAAACAAACCAACACTATTTTTATCGAAAACACAATTCAGTTTTTCGGCCAATTTAAAAATCAGATTTCGTCTTTTTGTATAAATTTCATTCTGCTTTTCGAACCAATCGTTTCCAAGTTTCAACGCCTCAATCGCTCCTTTCTGAATTCCGTAAAACATCCCGCTATCCATGTTGCTTTTTACTTTTAGAATAGCATCAATTAATGTTGGATTTCCCATCACCATTCCAACACGCCAGCCTGCCATATTATAGGTTTTGGATAATGAGTTTAATTCTATAGCAATCTCTTTTGAACCTTCTACTTGTAATATAGACAGCGGATTTCCATTCAAAACAAAACTATAAGGATTGTCATTTACAATCAATATATTGTGTTTTTTTCCAAAGGCTATAAGGTCTTTAAACAACTCCAAAGTGCCATTCGCACCAGTTGGCATGTGAGGATACGAAACCCACATTAGTTTTACTTTTGAT
>CALQCV020000033.1 GCA_943329165.2 Candidatus Nitrotoga sp. CP45
GTTACACTTTCTGTAGAAAACTTATTAATATCAATACAATTGGGAATAATTGTAAAGTCGTGTTCCAATGAAAATAATTCTTTAGTCAAATCTGCTGTGTACTGACTAACAGAAAGTAAAGCAGTAGCATTTTGTAACGCTCGTTTTTCTCGAAATCTGTTCCAAAATTTCACAGGACGATTATCCAAATTACAAAAATAAGTATCGGAACCATTAAGCCTTATAACAACCGGACATTTAGGCTTTATATTGGATGTTATGCCTGTCCAATCCGGGGCTTCAACAATGTCAATTTTTCTTTGCTTGACTAGGGAATTGATTAGCTTTTCAATTTTTCTTTGAGTTAATACTCTTGAAAAGCCTTTTAGTTTTGTGTTTTTAATTCTGTAAAAGAAAATATCGTTTTCTATAAAAAATTCATCTTTGTTTTGACCATAAACTAAAATGCTGACTTCGTGTCCCGATTCTGTCAGGCCTATAGAAAGGTTCAGTATACTTGTTCCTATTCCGCCTGACGAGCCCATTTTTGGATGTGGAAATTCTGATGTCAGAAACGCTATTCTCATACTAATTGGAGCTATTTTGAATGTAATAAGGGGACAAATCCTTATCTATAACAGTCATTTTTGATGGCAAAATGGTTTTTCCGTCAGCAATATTTTCAGTCACTACTGCATTTGCTCCAATTGTTACATTATTGCCAATCATAATATTACCAAAAACTCCGGCATTCGGACCAATAAAAACTCGGCTTCCAATAGTTGGAACTCCTTTTTTTTCTCCGTAATTGCTTACGCCAATTGTCATTCCTTGAGAAATATTACAGTTTTCCCCAATGATTGTATCTCCATGAATGACAATGTTTCCGAAATGACCAATGTAAAAACCTTTACCAATCTGAGTACGATAGGAAATATCAAAGCCATATTTAACCTTTAATCTTCTGAGCCATAAAAAGAAAAAGTAAAACAACAGTCTGTTTTTTCTTCTGTAATGTTGGGTTAAACGAAAAATGGTCATGAATTTCAGACCCGGATTTGGTTGCAGATAAAAGGTAGAAAATAAAACTCCAATGGATATCTTTTGAATACCACAACGTTTAAAATCGGATAGGATATAATCTTTTAACATTACTTTTTACAAATTTCGTCTATGGCATTCCAAATTCTTTCAGAAGCTTTTTCAGGTGGATGTTGATTAATTTTTTCAAACCATTTTTGGGCATTTTCGACAACTTTTGCTGCGTCATTACTCAACATTTTTTCTACTATTTGTTGCATCTCATCTGGACTATTAATCCAAAATACAGAATCTTTTGATGGCATTGATCTGAAATGAATAAAGTTATAAATTTTTTTAACAGACCAATTAGGATAATCAATATTAGGGACATCATAATTTATAAAACCACATGGCTTAGCAAATGTAGCATAATCAAAAACCATTGAGGAACCCAAATTTACAACTAATTCCGAATGAAAAATGGTATTCACTTGAAGCACCAAATCTTCTTTTGTAGGCAAAATAGAATGCCAAGAATTCCCTTTTTTCTCCCATTTTGGATTTATACTTGTTATTATAGCTTTAAATTCTGCTAAAACTTCATCAAATCTATTGGAGAAATCAACTGGGCAACGTCTGAAAATAATTGCTAAATTCGCTCCTTTTTCGTTAAGTATTACAATCGCTTTAGCCAAATCTGCGAGATATATTGGGTCATTTGGTGATGTTGTAATATCGTCTCCTGAGTAACAAATATATTTTTTAGTAGTATCTAATTTATGATCTTTAAGAAAAGCTTCTTTTGAAACCAATAGATTCTCCTGAAAATGAGGTTCAAATTGAGTAGTGCCCGTAATTTTTATTTGCTCTTCTGAAATATGCGGATAGTAATTCAACAATTCACTCTTCATATGTTCACTCCAGACAAAGTAAAAATCGGTTTCTAGAATTTTGGTTCCCTTTGGTAAATTATCCCATGAAAAAATGAATGTTGCCGTTGGAATTCCTAAATCCTGAGCGGCTAAAATTGGTGCAACGGCCAGCATTATTCTTTGGTTCGTGCAAAAAATCATTGCTGGTTTCTCTTTTTGCAACGTTTCGAAACAATCAAAATATAGTTTTGTTTTTCTTTCGTTTTTGGCTATTGCTGCTCTGATATTTTTTAATCCTTTTTGCGAATTATTCCATAAAATTAGAGCTTTTATCATAGCACTTTTTACTGATGCTTTGATATCTCTTCGAGACAAAGGAAAACGATAAGAATTATAAACCTTATCTTTTGATTTTTTGATACTATGAGATAATTCGATGTGGGTTTGAGCCGTTTTTAATAAATCGGTTATTGGATGCGCTTTTGCGTTTTTGATTATTACTTCCTTAATACCCAATTTTGATAATTCAAATTGCGTATTGTTCCAAAAAGTGATATCATATTCTTTTTCTAATCCAAGTTTATGAAAGTTAGTAAAGGCAAAATTCCGCAATCCGATTCCGTCAGGAAGTAAAATAAAAACTTTTTTATTTTCCATTTTATTTTAATAATTGTGCCGCATTAATCCATTGCCAAATATGAAAACTACTATGATTGTCTCCTTTAAAAAATAAGTACAATTCAGTTTCCATCTCTTTTTTATTGAACCAGCTATTAGCATATAAAACTTCTACTTCTGCACGAACCCAATCTTTTAAATCTTCCGAAAGCCATTCTCTTTGTGGTGTTTGCAGCGGTCTTTTAGGTGCTAGAACTAAATCCTTTTCCAAAAATCGTTTTGCAATTTTGCGTAGCATCCATTTTTGAACACCCTCCCTAATTTTAAAATCAGTTGGTCTGCTAAATACGTATTCTACCAATTCATAATCTAAAAAAGGTTCCCGTAATTCGGTTCCGTACAACATTGAAACTCTATCGTTGAATCGAAGTGCACGAGGAATTTTAGTATAAAACAAATCGCGGTATTGAAGGTTTAATAAAGGGTCATAAAATGGTTCAGGATATACTGTTTTAGAATAATTTTTAGCAAAATCACTGTTAAGAACCTTGACTCTAAATGGTGATTTGGTTACACCTTGAATAATATTTTGAGAATTATTCGTATAATAATCGTAACCTGCCCAGGCTTCATCTGAACCTTGACCATCGAGCAAAACCTTTACTCCTTTTTGTCTTGCCGCTTGAAATATTTTTGAATAAGCAATTGTCGGGATTCCGCCATAAGGTTCCATTTGGTGCAACGCTATTTTTAAGGAAAGTTCAGGGATTTCTTCAGCAGAAATTTGACAAACCGTAAGATGATATGGCCTGTCTTTCAACATATTTTTTACCCAAAATAACTCATCATACCTTTCATCGTTAGTTATAAACGTATAAGCTTCTACTGCAGATTTATCAATAGTTTGCTGGTCAATTAACGATAAAAGTGTACTAGAGTCTAATCCTCCGCTAAGATTAAAGCCAACAGGAACATCTGCTCTGAAACGCAAATTAATGGCTTTTAAAAGCAAATTGGTAATGTATTCTTCTTCGTTAAGAGAAAAGTTTTTTTGAAGTGTTTCAATTCGTTGCTCAAAAAAATACCATTTTTTACTTTGGAGCACCTTATTCTTCAAAGTCAAAAAATGGCCACCAGCCAATTGCTTTATATTTTCCCAAAAAGTTTCATCGGGCATACCATAACTTCCTTCAGTAAAAAAGTTAAGCCAAACTTTTTCATCAGCAACTTTAGAAACTCCAGCAGCTAGAACAGTATTGATTTCGGACGCAAAATAAAAGTTGGAGGTATCAAAATAATAGTAAAATGGTTTAACACCAAATCGATCTCTGGCAGCAAAAAGAGTTTGCTCTTTACTATTCCAAATAGCAAAAGAAAACATCCCGTTAAATCTATTCAAACAGCCTTCTCCCCATTCTTTGTATGCATTCAACAAAACTTCAGTGTCGGATTGTGTTCTAAAAAAATACTTATTTTGAAGTTCGTTTCTTAGCTCAATGTAATTATAAATTTCACCATTAAACACTAAAATAAAAGTTCCACAATCGCTTTTAAATGGCTGATTCGCATTCCTAGACAAATCAATAATACTTAACCGATTGTGTCCTAATGCTATTTTATTTTCTTCGGAAAAAAAGTCCATAAAATCCGGACCACGATGTTTTTGAACATCCAACATTTGTAAAATATTGGTTGTGTTAGCATTATCACCTACAATTCCAACTATTCCACACATATTCTTTGTAAAAATAAATTAAACCTCTTTTTTGAATGTTCTAATTTTATAATAAAGAGCAGTTCTAGCCTTATGAAACCAGTAATTTAGTTTTTGTTTAAAAGTTGGATTAATAAAAATTAATTGTACACCTCCAGAGTAATGTGTTGCAGGAATTGGTCCATAATTAGGGTTTCTACTGTTAGAAATTACTCTAGTGTAAATTGATTTTGGAAAAATGCTTCTAATCATGTTTAATTGCGGAATTCTATCACCTTCAATAATTATTATTCCGTTAGTGGCAATCAAACTTTCAACCTCTTTGATATTCTCATCTTTCCCGTCAATTATTACAATTTCAAATTTCTTACTTGATTTAACTTCTTTGAGTTCGGCAAAAATTTGAATTTTATTATAATGTTCTTTTAGATAAATGGGCAATACTTTCAAACAAAATTCATTTGATTCTGTTCCTACATAATTTATGTTTAATTTTTTGTCACTTGACAACTTCATAGCACAAAAAGAGATACATCCAATTCCCACTCCAAGTTCTAAAATATTTTTAGCGTTATAATTCTCTATAACTTTCAGTACAGTTTTTAAAGCAAACTCAGTAGCAATATTTTGATTGCCTTCTAAATCGGAAAAATATTTATAGGTAGATACAGCAATATTTTGGTTAGACATAGTAATACTAATTTTTATAGTTTTTTAAAAGGTGTTCTGCTTTTTCCCAATCTTTCATAGAATCAATATTGACATGTAATTCGGGATTAGATTCAATATAGGCGATAGATTTTCCATAGAGAGACTCCTTTTTGATAACTGATGTTTTGGTAATATATAGAGATCCGTCACGATGAAAAGCTTTTGGCAATTCTTGTCTTCTCGAAATTATTTTTTCTTCGCCTGTGGCAATTTTCAGTAATCCATTTTCATTTTCTTCAAAAGCCCAATGCGGATTGTACTCATTTGGAATAGGTAAAACACTCACTAAAGAATCAGCATTGCTTTCGATAAACTTTTGGATCGCTTTGTCAATAAATCCTCTTTCTCTAAACGGGCTCGTAGGTTGTAATAAACAAACGGCATCAAAGAAAACATTTTGAGATTCAAAAAAAGCAATCGAGTGTTGAACAACTTCAAGCGAGGTTGATTTGTCTTGAGCCAAATCACTAGGTCTTATAAAAGGTGGTTTACAACCATAAATTTCAGCCGCAATAGCTATCTCTTGATCTTCTGTTGAAACTACAATTTGTGTTAACAGTTTGGATTCTTTTGCAGAATGGATTGTATATTCAATCAAGGGAATATTTCCAAGCAATTTTATGTTCTTTCTGGGAACACCTTTAGAACCTCCACGAGCCGGAATTAATGCTAAAATTGAAATCATTTATATTATTTATATTGACCCTTACTATATTTGAAAGTTGCTTTGAGTATTCTTGTCGTCATTTTTATATTGGTAAACCAGTTCGTAAAAGCTATTTTAAAAGCCCAGGGAAAAGATTTAATTAAATTTAAAAAATAAAAACTCAAGCTTATTGGTTTAATTCCATCTATTTGATATTTAGAAATTACATCCCGAACTTCAGCTTTGTAATTGTTTTTTTTATTGTACAAATAATAACAAGAAACATTAGAAATAATAGTAAATCCTTTTTCAATTACATTTAACGACCAGAGTTTTTCTTCATTTGAACGTATTGCTTCATTGAACAATAGGTCTAATGCAACTGATTTTCTTATGGCAGAACAATTGGCAATTATTAAATTTTGCCAATCTTTTTTATGTTGATAATTTTCTTTAGTTATAGACAGACTACTTTTTAAGGATTGTTCTACTTGTTTACTATTTGCAATAGGTGTACAACGAACCGCAGCTACATTTTTATCTTCAAAATAAACAATTAATTTTTCAGGGAAATCATTTGATAAAAGAATATTGTGAGAACTTAACAATAATATGATTTCATATTGACAATGTGTAACTCCAAAATTAATGGCATAACCATAAGTGAATTGTTTATCTAATTGAATTACTTTACAACCATACTTTTGAGCAATCTCTAAAGAATTGTCAGATGAATTGTCATCAATTAAAACAATTTCATAAGGAACAGTAAAGTGTTGCTTTTTTATACTTTGTAAAGCTCTTTCTAATGCAACTCCTTCGTTTTTATTTCTTATTAGTATTGAAATCATATTACTATTTAATTAATAAGTAATTGTTTTATGAAACTGTAAAGGCAACTCTTTTAATAATTTAGATATTTTTTCACCGGCATCACCGCCTCCGTAAACTTGAGAAGTTTCACGAGAATTTTTTTCTAAAATGTTAGTAACTGCAGCTGCAATATGGTTTTCATCATAAGAAACATCTAGAACATTTTTACCTCTGTCACGGCGATTTTGTCTTGAACCAATATTCACTGTCGGAACACCAAGATAGCTACACTCACGAATACCGACACTTGAATTTCCAACTAAACATAACGAATTATGCAACAAGCTTAAAAAATCATCTCCTTCCATGTTTTTGAAAAAATGAACATTCTCCATTTTATATTGTTCTCTGAAAGAACGAATTCCAGCTGAAGTCCCATCCGCACCGGCATCAACATTGGGCCAAAACCAAAGCGTAGGCTTATTAATATTTTGGATAGCACGTAAAGTAGCTTCTATATGTTTTCTAGAATCTTGATATTCATTAGTTACCGGATGTTGCATCACTACAATATACCCGTACTCTAATTTAGGCTGTGAACCAACACCTCCATATTTTTCATAGGGATTGAAAGTTAGTTTGTCATTTTTAGCAACTTCCTGAGCAATATCAATAGATGGGCAACCTGTATTAAAAACCATCTGTGGATTTTCTCCTAATTGTATTACTCTGTCTTTGGCATTTTCTGAAGCTACAAAATGATAATCCGCTAGTTTTGTTATGGCATGACGCACTTTTTCGTCGATATTTCCGGTTACCTCTCCACCTTGAATGTGAGCCAACGGGATGTTCATGTAAGAAGCTGAAATAGCTGTAGCCATCGTTTCAAATCTATCGGCAATAGTAACCACAATATCTGGTCGTAAATTATCAAAAACTGTTGACAATTCAAGAATTCCAATTCCTGTAGTTTTGGCTGCAGCAGTGAGATTTTCTCCTTCCAAAACATTAAAAACTTTGGCCGCTATTTCGAATCCATCTTTTTCAATATAGTTTACAGCACTACCATATCTGTCAAGCAAAGCCGAAGCGGCAACAATGAGTTGCAGTTCTAACTCCGAATGCTTTTTTATAGCTGTTAAAACAGTTTTAACTCGGCTATAGGATGGTCTGGCTGTAATAACAACAGCTATTTTTCTTTTTGTACTCATATTAAATCATCTTCATTCAAAAAATCCCATTTCGATTTATTGCTTTTCAAATTTCTACCGATAACTGCTTTAAAATTTTGAGCAGCTATACCAAATCCTTTTGGTTTTTTACTTTCTAAATCTTCAAAAGTAATAATATGTCCTGCAGGTATATCTTTATTGATGGCTAATGATTTCTCAAAGATAGATTTTAGTTCATTAAAAGCATCATTACTGTTTTTATTGATTGGATTTTGGGTAGCCAATTTAATATCATTAACACTTTCAACTAATTGTTTTGTTTCTTCCAAAGTTAACGAAGCCATGGCGTCAGGACCAAAAAGATCGCGATGAAATACTAAATGAAACTCTAAAATTTCAGCCCCAAGCGCAACAGCTGCTATACCTGTAGAAATCTTTGCAGAATGGTCTGAAAAACCTATTGGAACCTGATATCGTTCTTTTAATTCTTTGATTACATTCAATCCGAATTGTTCGGGCAAAGTTGGATAGGCTGTTGTGCATTGCAATATTGAAAACTTGGCGTTTTTACTTTTAAGGAAATTAATTGTTTCATCCAATTCGGCAAAGCTGCTCATTCCTGATGAAATAATAATAGGTTTGCCCGTTCTTGTGATTTTTTCCAAAAGCAGCAAATTAGTTACTTCGCCGGAACCAATTTTATAAGTGTGAACACCTATTTCTTCTAGCCAATCAACAGCGAGGTTACTGAATGGTGAACAAATGAAATCCAAGCCAACTTCGTCACAATGATTTTTGATGTCCTTCCATTGCTCCATTGTAAATTCCATTCGTTTCCAATAATCAAAACGCGTGACATCTTCTTTAGAAAATTTTACACGGAAAGGTTCATGAATACTACTTTCTGCTTCGGCTATATGCATTTGAAACTTAATAGCTTGAACTCCAGTATTAGCAACAGCCTCTATATAGGAATGGAGAATTCCCAAACTTCCATCGTGTGCTTGTGCAATTTCGGCAATTAAATAGGGTTTATTGTTCATCAAAATATATTGAAATGGAAGTAAAAATAACTATTTTTTTGGTTTCCAATATATTTTTGCTTCGTTTAATTTGAGGTAATTGCTATATTCATCTGGAGTTAACCTATTTCTATTATAAATCAATTTTGGACCAGCCAAAATCAAATCAAGAATTGTCATAAATAAAGGCAAAACGACTTTAAAATTTCCTTTAAAAACATTGTTTTTGCATTGCATCCAAATAGAATAGACCAGCTTTTTTGGGATTTTTGATTTTGGGAAAAACAAAAAATAATTATACCAATCGGCACGCAATGACCTTCTATAACGAAAGGCCAAATCATGGTAAATTTGTGTTCTTTTTTTTAATCAACACGATGCTGTACCAATAATTCGGGTACATAATGAACTTGCCATTTTTTTTAAATAATTTTAAAGAAGCAAAGCGTTCTTCACCATAAAACTCGAACCATTCAGGATAATTTGGGATTTCTTGCCAGGCTTTCATTCGCCATACGTGACCACAACCAACAAAGCTTTTTACTTGAACTTTTTTTTCCAAAGATGATTTGTCTATTGGCTCATTTTTATCCCAATAAATTCTTGTAGCAATAAGTCCGCATTTTGGGTTTTGACTGAAAAAAGATTCAATTATTTCAAAAGGATTATCTGTTAAAAAATTGGCATCATCATCAAGAGAAATGGCAAAATCTGCTATAGAATCATTTAGCATGCTATTTCTGCAAAATATATAACCTCTTGATTTTTTGTTTTTTTGTATAATAACTTTAGGGAAATGTTCTTTTAACATTTCAGAAGTTCCATCAGTGGATCCATCATCAAAAACAACAACTTCAAAATTGTTAGATTTAATTTTGTTAAATAACGAATTTAAAGTGTAAAATAAATTATCCTTTCTGTTTTTAGTCGAAATTAATATTGAAAAAAGAGGTTTCATCAAAAAGAGGTTTCAAATATTTTTTCCAAATATATTTCATTGGAATATTCAACTAAATCAGATCTGTTTAACTGAAATAATTCAGGGTCTTTAGTCCAAATAGTATATAAAATTGTAATTATTTTTTCAATAGAATTTGCATCATTAGCTTCGCTCCAATAAGGATAATCACTACCTAATAATCTTTTAACTTCACTATAATATGGTCCTAAAATAACAATTGGCTTATTTGCCTTAACACAATTAGGAAATTTGCCAGGAAGAAATGGGCTGATTTCAGAAATAGCTTCTAAAATAATATTAACAGATACATTCATTTCTAAAGTTTGCATCTTGTTATATTCCAGATAATTAAGGATAAAGATAGAATCATTATTTTGATAACTTTCTAATAAAATTTTATGAGAATCATTACCGCCGATTAAATAAAGTTTAGAATTTTTAATGGCTTCTGGATGATTTTTTAGAAAATTTAAATAACCTTCAATCAAGAATTTAGGGTTTCTTTGTTTCAAAAGATTACCACCATGCAAAAGTGAGAATTGATTCTTTACAAAAAAATTGGGTAACTCATTTTTTATTTCCTCTTGATTGATTTGGTGTGGAATTATTACGCTTTTATTTTCAATAGCTGGAAAATAACTTTCTAACCAATCTTTAAGTAGCTGGCTTGGAAAGGCTAAATGTTTTGCTTTCTCAGTAATTTGTAACATAAAATTTTCTTTATGCTGATAACTTTTTTCAACCCAGTTGTAAGGTCTTGGATAAAAATGAAAGGGATAAGGGTCATGAATATATGCTAACCATTTACTTTGCAACTCAGGAAGTTTTAACATGGCCCTGTGAGGTCTAAAACTTCCTCCTTTACTCAAAGTGAGAACTAAATCGGGGTTAAAATCCAAATTTTTTTTAATTGATTTTTTTATAGCTAGAGTGTCATTAGTATGCGTAAATGAAAACCCAATAAATCGCTCAATATCTTTATTGATATAAATTTTTGTAAGCCGTTGAAATGCTAAAACTAATCTTGATAAAATAAAAAATAAGCTTGTTCTGTTTTCTTTTATTAAAAGACAATCGATTCCAGAAAGCTTTATCTCTTTATGCGAAAAATGAAGTACTTTAAGCTCAAGTCCCACTTTTTTTAAATTAGTTATGAGTGCAACGTTTACTTTGGAGGCACTACTATCTTCAACATTTATTGATTCTGAAATTACTAAAATTTTCAAGCGTTGAGTTTTAATAAATATTCGACAATTTTTTTTGAAGCCTCTCCATCTCCATAAGGGTTTGAAGCATTAGATTTGAAAACATTTTTTAAAAAATAATTTGCCTTTTCAACTATTAATTCTTTGTTTGTTCCAACAAGAGTAGAAAATCCTTTGTCAACTCCTTCAGACCTTTCGGAAACTTCTCTTGTAACTAGTACATGCTTATTAAATGTTGGAGCTTCTTCTTGAATTCCACCAGAATCTGAAATTATTAAACTGCATTTGTCTAATAACCAAACCATAATAGGATATTCAACAGGTTCTAAAAGATGAATATATTTATTTTTGCCAAGCAATTCATAAACAGGTTTTTGAACATTAGGATTTAAATGAACTGGGAAAATTATATCAACTTCATTTATATTTGCAATTTGTAACAAAGCTTCACAAAAATCTAAATAGCCTTGACCAAAATTTTCTCTTCTATGACCTGTAACTAATATAAATTTTTTGTTTTCAAACGATTTAAAATCAAGTAATTGTTTATTTGAATATCCACTTTCAAGCTTCTGTTTTGCCCATATCAAAGCATCAATAACAGTATTTCCTGACACTAAAATTGTTTCTTCGGAAACACCTTCATTTATTAAATTTTGTTTTGAAAGTAATGTTGGAGTAAAATGATAATCTGCAATTCTTCCTGTAATTTGCCTATTTATTTCTTCAGGAAATGGTGCTAGTTTATTGTATGTTCTCAAACCTGCTTCAACATGTCCAACTTTAATATTTCTGTGAAAAGAAGCTAAAGCTACCATAGATGAAGTTGTTGTATCACCATGAACAAGAACCAAATCAGGGTTTACATTGATTAAAATTTTATCGAATTCTGATAAAATTGTTGCACATAAATTATTCAATGTTTGATTTTCTTTCATCAAATTCAAATCATAATCGGGTAATATTTCAAAAAAAGTCAATACTTGATCTAACATTTTTCTGTGTTGGGCAGTCACACATAGCTTTATATCAAAATTATTATTCTTTTTTAATTCATGAAAAAGTGGAGCCATTTTAATGGCTTCAGGGCGAGTACCAAAACAAATTAGGATTTTCATGAATTAAAAATACTTTTTTTAATTCTATAAATGAAAAACTGAATTGGGAAAAAGAAATAAAATAATCTCCATTTCATTTTTTCAATTGCAGTTAAGCTCGCATTTTGTATTATGCCATCAAATAACTTAAATTCCTTGAAAGAAAATGAATATTTAATAAAATAAGACAACAACGAATTGGTAAGCAAATTTTTACTATTTAAATTTTTAATCACTAATAAAATGGCATCGCTTTTTGATTTTCTTCGGATTGGATTATTGCTGTAAAATTCTCTAGTGTTCGAATTATTATGTTTTCTTCCAAAAAATAAAGTTTTATTAATTGA
>CALQCV020000034.1 GCA_943329165.2 Candidatus Nitrotoga sp. CP45
CAAAACGAAGACTACGAAAAAGCAGCAAAGATTAGAGACGAAATTTCAAAAAGGGAAAGTTAATTCGGTTATTCGCGGATTCGGTTATTTGATAATTCGAATCAACAAATAACCAAATAACCAAATCAACAGTAATGAAGCAGTACCACAATTTAGTGCAACACGTTTTGGAGAACGGTTGCCAAAAAGGAGACAGAACCGGAACGGGAACCAAAAGTGTTTTCGGTTACCAAATGCGTTTTGATTTGAATGAAGGTTTCCCAATGGTAACGACGAAAAAGCTACATTTGAAATCGATTATCTACGAATTGCTTTGGTTCTTAAAAGGTGATACTAACATTGGTTATCTTCAAGAAAATGGCGTTAAAATTTGGGATGAATGGGCAGATGCAAATGGGGATTTAGGTCCGGTTTACGGTCATCAATGGCGCAACTGGAACAGCGAAGAAATTGACCAAATTACTGAATTGATTGACACTTTAAAGAAAAATCCAAACAGCCGACGCATGTTGGTTTCGGCTTGGAACCCATCGGTGTTACCGGACACTTCAAAATCTTTTGCTGAAAATGTAGCCAACGGAAAAGCTGCTTTGCCGCCGTGCCATGCGTTCTTTCAATTTTATGTAGCCGACGGAAAATTGTCTTGTCAATTGTACCAACGAAGTGCTGATATTTTTCTTGGTGTTCCTTTTAACATTGCTTCTTATGCTTTGTTCACAATGATGGTTGCACAAGTTTGTGACTTACAAGTAGGAGAATTTATTCACACTTTTGGCGATGCACACATTTATAACAACCATTTTGAACAAGTGGAATTACAATTATCACGTGAGCTAAAACCATTACCAAAAATGATTTTAAATCCGAATATAAAAAACATCTTCGACTTTACTTTTGACGATTTTACATTAGAAGGATACGAACCTCATCCTCATATTAAAGGTATTGTTGCGGTTTAAAACAAAAAACCCGTCTCGATAAAACCGAAACGGATTTTTAACCAATCAACCTAAACCAAAATTATAGTGATAACACACTATTTTCTGCACCAGCAAATTCGTTATAAGCATAACTATCTGCTTCTGGATCATTTACATAAATACCATCAACTAAATATTTGAACTCAAAAGAATTGTCTTTTGGCAAATCAAAAGTCGCTTTAAAAGTTCCTGTTTTTAATTTTGATAATTCGCCTTCAGCTGGGTTCCAATTATTAAAATCACCAACTACCGAAGCTGTATTTGCTTCTTTTGCTTCGATTGAAAAAGTAACTTTAACAACCGATTTTGTTTTTATAATTTGTTTTTTAATAGCCACAACTAATTCATATATAAATTACTGAGGCAAAGTAAGTACATTTTTTTTATGTTTTATACGCCAAATCATTTTTAGGATATTGCTAAAAACTAAGCTAATTTAGAAGAAGATGTATAATTTAACGTACTTTTAATTTTGCATCACTGATTAAGAAAACGTTTTCTTACTACAATATCACAAAATCATATTTCGTCATTTTAAAAATAAATTTTACCTTTAAGCCACAATTTCGTCTTATGGAAGCAGAACAGCACGAATTATATGAATATGCCAGAGATAGAATAAAGCAAAAAAAAGGCTTGTTTTATCATTTTATACTGCTTTGTTTAGGCAGTCTTTTTTTAATTATAGCCAATAAATGGTTAGGTTTATATCCAGACAAAACATGGTGGACATGGGCAGTTACAGTTTGGTTCTTCCTTTTCATCCTTCATGTTATCAAGGTTTTTGTGATTAATAACTTTATGAATAAAAACTGGGAAAGAGAGCAAGTTGACAAATTAATGTTACGACAAGCCAACAAAATAGAAAAACTAAAAAACGATTTAGAAAATTCAAAACCAACAGCCTAATGATAACAGTTATTGCTGCTGTTGCCGAAAATAATGCGCTTGGTTTAGGCAATCAATTGCTTTGGCATTTACCGGATGATTTTAAACGATTCAAAAATGTAACTTCTGGTCATTACATTATTATGGGGAGAAAAACTTTTGAAAGTTTCCCAAAGCCATTGCCCAACAGAACTCATGTTATTATTACGCGTCAAAAAAAGTATACTGCTGAAAATTGCATCGTGGTAGATTCTTTGCAAAAAGCAATTTCGGTTTGTCCAAAAGATGAGGAAATATTCATCATTGGCGGCGGCGAAATTTATACTCAATCGATCGAAATTGCTGATAAATTAGATATCACTAGAGTCCATTACACTTTTGAAGCTGATACTTTTTTTCCCGAAATAAATTTGAATAAGTGGAAATTAACTTCTGTTGAATTCCACCCAAAAGACGAAAAACATTTGTTTGATTTTACGTTTGAAACGTATCTGCGAAAGTAAACTTTAAGAACTCTTCTAATCAAAATATTGACTTATATTTGCCACCCGAGTTTCGTCCTAAAGACGAGACAAACCAAACGAAGTTAAAAATAAAACATGTCAAAGATAATCACGCCCTATAAAGATTCAGCATTAGGCAAAAAGGAACAGGTTGCCCACATGTTTGATAACATTTCAGGGAACTATGATGGCTTGAACCGAATAATATCGCTTGGTATTGATATGAAATGGAGAAAAAAAGTGGTCGCTTTAGTAGCCGAGAAAAATCCCGGAAACATTCTTGACATTGCTACAGGAACGGGCGATTTGGTGATTATGATGTCAAATACTTCTGCAAAAAAAATTATTGGCCTTGATATATCAGCGGGAATGCTTGCAGTTGGGAAACAAAAAATTGAAGCCAAAAAACTATCTGAAAAAATAGAAATGGTTTTGGGTGATAGCGAAAACATGCCTTATCCTGATAATTATTTTGATGCGATTACGGTTTCATTTGGTATCAGAAATTTTGAAACTCTGGAAAAAGGACTAGCCGAAATCTACAGAGTTTTAAAGCCTAATGGCATTTTTGTAATATTAGAAACCTCGGTTCCAACTAAATTCCCATTTAAACAAGGCTATACATTTTACACTAAATTTATTTTACCTATCATTGGAAAAATTTTTTCGAAAGACAATGATGCTTATGGGTATTTATCCGAATCGGCAGCAAATTTTCCTTTTGGAGAAACTTTAAACAATATATTGCGTAAAATTTCGTTTATAGAATGTAAAGCTATGCCACAAACGTTTGGTGTCGCGACGATTTATACCGCAACTAAAAAATGAAACTTACTTTTCAGTAACAATATGAAAAAAATAGTAGTTCTATTTCTTCTACTTTCACAATACACCAACGCACAGTTGGGCAAAAGTTTGTTTACAAAAGATCCGATAATTAATTTGGAAAATTTTGACAAACAGCGTGTCTATTGGGGTTACTTTTTGGGTTTTAGCAGTTTCGATTTTAAAACTGATTTCAAAACAAATCCAACACCCAATAAACTCATAGATGTTAAAGGTCAGTCCGGATTTAACGTCGGATTAGTGGGCGTGCTTCGTCTACAGGAATATATAGAGTTACGGTTCGAACCGGGATTATATTACGCCAGCAGAACGCTAACTTATTCGCAATTCACAACACAAAGAGACGCTCTGCGGGAAGTAAAAGCAACTTACATTGATTTCCCTTTGATAGTAAAGTTCTCTTCTTTGAGAACAGGAAACGTTAGACCTTACCTACTTGGGGGATTATCATCGACCTTAAATCTTTCAAGCAATGCCAAATCAAAAGATGGAAACGAATTACAAAAATTTCGTGTAAAACAATGGACACAGAACTATACTTTAGGCTTTGGTGTAGATTTGTATTTTGAATATTTCAAATTCTCTCCTTCTATTCGTGGCGTTTTTGGATTGAAAGATGAATTGATTCGAGATACAGACCCTAATAGTCCTTGGACGGGAAATATTCAATCGATGAAAACCCGTGCGGTACTTATCAATTTTACTTTTCACTAAGATGTTGTCGGTTGTCAGTTGTCTGTTATCCGTTTCTTCTGAATTCGCTTAGGAAAATTGCGGTTGCAGTTGCCACATTTAAACTTTCTGTTTTTTGTATATCGCCACACGAGGCATCGCCGACTGCCTTAGGAAATCTTGGAATGGCGATTCTGTTTTTGATGCTCTTTTCTAATTCGCTCGAAATTCCGTTGGCTTCGTTTCCGAGAATTAAAATAGCTTCTTTAGGTAACGTTTCTTTATAAAGATTTTTGCCATCCATAAAAGTGCCAAAAACCGGAAGAGCACTTTGCAAAACAAACGTATTCAAATCAACATAATTAACCTTTATCCGAGAAATAGAACCCATCGTTGACTGAACTACTTTTGGGTTATACACATCGACAGTCTCGTATGAACACAGCAATTGTGAAACCCCAAACCAATCGCAAAGTCGAATAATTGTCCCTAAATTCCCAGGATCGCGAATGTCATCCAAAGCGACCATTAATCCTTTAGTGTCTATTTTGGTTTCTTGCGGAATTTTAAAGATAGCCAAACAAGAACTTGCCGTACTTAAAGCTGTAATTCGCCCCATATCTTGTTCTTTAATAACTGTTCTTTGAGAAACAGGGACTTGTTCAAAAATAGCTTCGGTTTCGAATAAATGTTCGAGTACAAAATTTGATGCTAACAATTCCTGTATTACCTTTACGCCTTCGGCAATAAACAATTGATGCTCGACTCTATATTTTTTATGTTGAAGACTTGTAATTAATTTTATTTGGTTTTTACTAACCATAAAATAATGTATTTTTGAATTAAATATTTCGCAACACTTGAAAAATAGTATCACAAAAATATCATTATTTATTCTAATTGGACTAATTATCTTTGGTTGCAACACTACAAAAAGAATTCCCGAAGGTAAAAGTCTCTTAACCAAAAACAACATTATTGTTGACGGCAAAAAAAACAACGTTGAAGATGTTTTCAATCAGTTGTACCAAAAACAAAATTCTTCTATTCTTGGCTATAGTCTGCGTTTGAATATTTACAATATGGCCAAACAAAAAACCGACTCCATATACAGAGCCAAGTTTGCCAATAATCCAAAAAAATATACTCGAAAAGTAAAATGGCTCTCCAAAAAGCAAGTCAAAAGATTAGGTGAATCTTTTTGGTATTCGGGCGTTCATAATTTCCTACGAAAAACAGGGGAAGCGCCAGTTATATTAGATACCGTTAGCACTAAAAAATCAATTAGACGTTTGAAGTCATATTATTATACACGTGGCTATTTTGATGTAGCGGCTAGCTATAAAATTGACACCATTAGTCCAAAAAAAGTTAGACTCAACTATGATATTATAAAAGGAAACCCTTATATAATTGACAGCATCAATAGTCATATCTTGAGCAAACCTTTAGATTCAATTTACCAATTGAGAAAAAGAAACTCATTTATAAAATCAGGCATTCGACTTGAATATTCAAATTTTGATACCGAAAAGACAAGAATTACAGAAGACTTCAGGAACAATGGGGCTTTCCGTTTTCAGCAAAACTATGTGACTTACGTTATTGACACAATAGCCAATAAACATCGAGCGAATGTGGATTTGATAATTGAAAACGAGTCTGTCAGAGTGGAAGACAGTGTGTATAATGCTCCATTTAAACTATATAAAATTAGTAAAGTAAATATTTTTACCGACCATAGCGCTACAAATCCTAATGCAAGTATCAAAGACAGCGCAGTGTATAAAGAATTCCATTTATATAGTAGTAACAAATTAAAATATAAAGCAAAAGCAATTACAGATGGTGTATTTGTGGTTAAAGGGAATTATTTTTCAGATAAAAATTCAGCCTTAACGTCTAAATATTTAAGTAATCTGAAAGTTTTCAATTATCCATTAATACAATACATTGAAGACAAAGACAAAGAAGATGGATTGATTGCAAACATATATTTAACACGAAGAAAAAAATATACTTTTGGTTTTTCAACCGATTTTACCCATTCTAATATCCAAGATTTTGGTATTTCAGGAAATACTTTTTTAGGTATTCGAAATGTATTTAATGGTGCTGAAACATTCGAACTTGGGTTTAGAGGAAATATTGGCTCTTCTAAAGATTTAGCTAATCCAAAAAATAATTTTTTCAACATTTCTGAAATTGGAGTTGATGCCAAATTAAATTTTCCGCGAATATTTTTCCCATTCAAAACGGATAAAATTATCCCGAAATCAATGATCCCCTTCACAACATTAAGTGTCGGTTATTCTAAACAAACTAATATTGGGTTGGACAAACAAAACTTTACTAGTTCACTTACTTATAGTTGGACTCCTAGAAAAAACACGAGTTTCAAATTTGATTTATTTAATATTCAATTTGTTAAGAATCTAAATTCGTCCAACTATTTTAACATTTACCAATCATCTTACAACACGCTAGACGAAATTGCCCATACCTATCTTCCCGCAACCTCTGAATATTTCAACCAAGATCCAAACAGCAATAACGGGTTGTTAATTGAAGATGGTGTTTTTGGATTTGCTAATGACGTACTTGTAAATCAGAGCGTGGCTGCTTCTCCAAATGACGTTAAATCAATCTTGAGTATTATTGAAAGAAGAGCTAGGCTGACCGAAAATAATTTGATTTTTGCTTCCAATATTACCTATTCTAAAACATCGCAAAAAGATTTATCTGACAACAACTTTTATGCTTTCAAAGCAAAAATAGAATCGGCAGGAAATGTATTAGCCTTACTAGCAAATGTATCCGAACAATTGCAAAACCAAGATGGGACAAAAACTATTTTTGATGTTGCCTATTCTCAATATATAAAAACTGAATTTGAATTTATAAAGCATTGGGATTTGAACCGAAAAAAAGTACTGGCTACAAAAGCATTTGCCGGAATAGCTATCCCTTATGGAAACTCAACTAATATTCCATTTTCTCGAAGTTATTTTGCTGGAGGAACTAATGATAATAGAGCATGGCAGTCCTATAGTTTAGGACCGGGCTCAAGCGGGAGTGTTTTAGATTTTAATGAGGCAAATATGAAATTATCGTTCAGCACCGAATTAAGATTTAATATTTTTAAACAATTAAACGGAGCTATTTTTACTGATGTAGGCAATATTTGGAACGTTTTAGACAATGTAAAAAATGAACCTTCTGTTTTTAGTGGATTTAAATCCTTAGAAAATATAGCTGTTGGCTCTGGATTCGGATTTAGATACGACTTTAATTTCTTTATAATCCGTTTAGATTTAGGTTTCAAAACCTATAATCCATCCATTGCTTTACAAGAAAAATGGTTTAAAGAAATGCGCTTTGACAAATCGGTCATAAATATTGGAATTAATTATCCTTTCTAAAATTAGAAATTATTATTTTTGTACACTTAACTTTTAAACAACGCACACAATGGCTCACAATATAAAACCTGGCGTAGCAACCGGAGATGAAGTTCAAGCAATTTTTGCTTACGCAAAAGAAAAAGGATTTGCGCTTCCAGCGGTAAACGTAATTGGTTCAAGTACAATTAACGGTGTTTTGGAAACTGCTGCAAAATTAAATGCTCCAGTTATTATACAATTCTCCAATGGCGGTGCCGCTTATAATGCCGGAAAAGGACTTTCAAATGCAGGCGAAAAAGCAGCTATTGCAGGTGGAATTGCAGGAGCAAAACACATTCACACATTAGCTGAAGCTTACGGCGCTACAGTGATTCTTCATACTGATCATTGTGCTAAAAAATTATTGCCTTGGATTGATGGTTTGTTAGATGCGTCTGAAAAGCATTATGCCGAAACCGGAAAACCATTGTACTCTTCACATATGATTGATTTATCTGAAGAACCAATTCACGAAAATATCGAAATCTGTAAAACCTATTTGGCAAGAATGAGCAAAATGGGAATGACTTTAGAAATCGAGTTAGGAATTACTGGCGGCGAAGAAGATGGTGTTGACAATTCTGACGTTGACAGTTCAAAATTATACACTCAACCTGAAGAAGTAGCTTATGCGTATGAAGAGTTGATGAAAGTTTCACCTCGATTTACAATCGCGGCAGCTTTTGGAAATGTTCATGGTGTTTACAAACCAGGAAATGTAAAATTGACCCCGAAAATCTTAAAAAACTCTCAGGATTATGTTCAAAATAAATTTAACACTGGCCATAATCCAGTTGATTTTGTTTTCCATGGTGGTTCTGGATCTACTTTAGAAGAAATCAGAGAAGGGATTTCTTATGGCGTGATTAAGATGAATATCGACACTGATTTACAATTTGCTTATACCGAAGGAATCCGAGATTATATGGTTAATAATATTGACTACTTAAGAACACAAATCGGAAATCCAGACGGAACAGATTCTCCAAACAAAAAACACTACGATCCGAGAAAATGGATACGCGAAGGCGAACTTACTTTTAACAAAAGATTAGAGGAAGCGTTTGCTGATTTAAATAACGTGAATACATTATAATTAACAATTGATAATTGACAATTAATAATTATCCATTGTCAATTATCCATTATCCATTAAAACTATGGCTTGGTTTAAAAGAACAGAAAAAGGTATTACCACTGCAACCGAAGACAAAAAAGACGTTCCAAAAGGACTTTGGTATAAATCGCCAACAGGAAAAATTATTGACCAAGATGAATTGGCTAGAAATCTGTGGGTTAGTCCTGAAGATGATTTTCACGTTAGAATTGGCAGTAAAGAATACTTCGAAATATTATTTGACAACAATGATTTCAAGGAACTGGATGCGAAGATGACTTCAAAAGATCCTTTGGGTTTTGTGGATACCAAAAAATATTCAGATCGTTTAAAAGATGCAATCGAGAAAACAGGATTGAAAGATGCTGTTCGAACAGGTGTTGGAAAATCTAAGGGTAAAGATTTAGTAGTTTGCTGTATGGATTTTGCTTTTATTGGTGGTTCAATGGGCGCTGTTGTAGGTGAAAAAATTGCTCGTGGTATTGATTACTCTATCAAAAACAAAGTGCCCTTTGTGATGATTTCAAAATCGGGTGGCGCACGTATGATGGAAGCAGCGTATTCATTAATGCAGTTGGCAAAAACTTCTGCAAAATTGGCACAATTGGCTGAAGCTAAAATCCCGTATATTTCATTATGTACTGACCCAACCACTGGCGGTACTACAGCTTCTTATGCTATGCTTGGTGATGTAAATATTTCTGAACCAGGCGCTTTGATTGGTTTTGCAGGCCCAAGAGTAGTTCGCGATACTACAGGAAAAGATTTGCCAGAAGGTTTTCAAACGGCTGAGTTTGTATTAGACCACGGCTTTCTTGATTTTATTACACCGAGAAAAGAACTAAAAGATAAAATTAATTTATATCTCGATTTGATTTTAAATCAAGAAGTACGATAGGTTTAAACAACCCGAATTAAATAAGAAACACAAAGTTTATGATTTGTGTTTCTTATCCCTTTTTACATTCCACTTCTAATAGCTTCTACAGGGTCTAATCTAGACGCAGAAATAGCTGGAAGAATTCCAGATAACAAACCTACTATCATAGACAATCCAAAACCTATAAGAATATTCAAGAAACTTAAAACAAATTCAAAGTCCAGTAAATTTGTAAGCAGCATTGCCAAAAGCCAGACTATCAATAAACCTATAATTCCTCCAAATACACAAAGAATAATGGCTTCAAACAAGAATTGAAAAAGAATAAATTTATTTTTGGCCCCCAATGATTTTTGAATTCCTATTAAATTGGTTCTTTCCTTCACCGAAACAAACATAATGTTGGCAATTCCGAAACCACCTACTAAAAACGAAAAGAGGCTTATTATAATTCCACCAAAACGAATCATAGAAAGCACTTCATCAATTTTATCAGTAAGTCCAGATAAAATATTAATAAAAAAATTATCTATTTCACCTTGTTTTACTCCTCTATAATTGCGGAGTTTCTGAGAAATTTCTCCTTTCAAGGCGGCTATATCGGCGCCTTTTTGAGGTTTAATAACAACTACACACAATACATTTTCATTATTATCACCATACAAACTTCGAAGAAAATTTGAAGGAACAAAAGCCGAAGTATCATCGCCACCACCAATATCCATTCCGGAACCTTTCTTTTTAGTTACGCCAATTACAGTAAAACGATTACCATATATGCGCACCGTTTTACCAATCGGATCAGTATTCTCAAAAAGCTGTTCCGCAATATCGTGCCCTAAAATCACAACTTGCTTTCCTGAATTGGATTCTAATTCATTAAAAAATCTTCCCTCATCAAACTCCATTCTTTGTATGTCTACAAATTCATAAGTAACAGGAACCATGTTTACATTAGAAACTGTTTTTGATTCAAACTTGATATTTTGACTATTTGTAAAATATTGAAAACATGAATTCTCAACTTGCGTTAAAGCTGTTTTCAAGTATTGATATTCTTCATATTTCACCATTGGAAATTGTTCTCTTTTCCAACGCGGAATATCACTTGGTCCAAAAGATTGACTCGTTAAATATATTGTGTTTTTATCTAAAGAACTTAAGTCCGCTTTTATTTTTCTATCTAAAGAATCAACAGCAGCCAACACCGCAATGATAGAAAATATTCCAATAGTCACACCCAATAAAGAAAGCATTGTTCGCAGCTTGTTGTTGCGAAGCGCATTCATGGCAAAAGCAAAACTTTCTTTGAGCAGTCTTAAGTAAAGTAACATTTAGGTTGATTTATGGTATTGTAAATTTCGATAAAAATAATGAAAAATACCTCTGTTTTGTAGATTGGTGTATTGGTGTCAAAAAATAAAATATTGTTACATATCTTGCTTGAATTTTGCCTGTAAAAAAACTACTTTTGTATGCACTCGAGGGCAAATTGCCCAAACTGAGCAAAGCTAAACACACAACTACACAATGACAACTACAAAAACAATCCAATCGGCACTGATTTCAGTCTTTTCAAAGGACGGATTGGAGCCGATAGTTCGCAAACTACACGAACAAAACGTAACGATTTATTCCACCGGTGGAACAGAAGAATTCATCAACAATTTAGGAATCCCAGTTGTTCCGGTTGAAGAAGTTACCTCTTTCCCAGAAATTCTCGGGGGAAGAGTAAAAACATTGCACCCAAAGATTTTTGGTGGAATTTTAAACCGTCAGGACAATGAAACCGATATTGCGCAAATGAGGGACTTTGAAATCCCGCAAATTGACTTGGTGATTGTTGATTTATATCCGTTTGAAAAAACAGTAGCATCAGGAGCAAGTGAACAAGATATTATTGAAAAAATTGATATTGGTGGTATTTCTTTGATTCGGGCTGCGGCTAAGAATTTTAATGATACTGTTATCGTTGCTTCGGTAAATGAATATTCCATTTTATTTGATCTCATTTCAAATCAAAATGGTGTAACAACCTCAGCGCAAAGAAAATTGTTGGCAACCAAAGCCTTTCATATTTCTTCCAATTACGACACTGCAATTTTCAATTATTTCAATACCGACGAAACGATATTCAAGGCCAGTATTGATAATGGTCAGATTTTGAGATATGGAGAAAACCCGCACCAGAAAGGTTTTTTCTTTGGCGAGTTTGATAAAATGTTTACCAAAGTTCATGGCAAAGAATTGTCATATAACAATTTACTTGACGTTGATGCCGCTGTGAATTTGATTTTAGAATTCAAAAACAACCAACCAACATTTGCTATACTAAAACACAACAACGCTTGTGGATTAGCAACCAGAAATACTATGAAAGAAGCGTATCTTTCAGCTTTGGCTGGTGATCCAACTTCGGCTTTTGGAGGCGTTTTGATTGCTAACGGGAAAATAGATTTGGCTACAGCCACTGAAATAAATTCACTTTTTTGTGAAGTGGTCATTGCACCAAGTTATGATGAAGAAGCGATTGCCATTTTATCTGAAAAGAAAAATAGAATAATTTTAATTCAGCATGATGTTGTGCTTCCAAATCGGCAAGTGAGAACTTGTTTAAATGGTTTATTAGTGCAAGATAAAAACAATATTACAGATGCAAAAGACCATTTAAAAGTCGTTACCAACACAACTCCGACCGAACAGGAAATCGATGATTTATTATTTGCATCAAAAGTTTGTAAAAATACTAAATCAAACACGATTGTATTTGCAA
>CALQCV020000035.1 GCA_943329165.2 Candidatus Nitrotoga sp. CP45
AGATTTATCAAAGGAGGAAAAGTTATTGATTATCCTTGGGTAAAGAAAATTATCAATCGTATTGCAAATTTGATAATCAGAATGGTGATGCGGATAAAATATAATGACACTACAAATGCATTCAAACTCTACAAAAGAGAAGTTATAGATGGCGTAAAACCAATACTTTCACCACATTTTAACCTAACGATAGAATTGCCTTTAAAAGCTATAATTAGAGGATACTCTTATACCGTTGTTCCTAATTCATGGACAAACAGAAAGTATGGTGTTTCCAAACTAAAAATCAAAGAAATGGGAAGTCGTTATTTCTTTATTTTAGTGTATTGCTTTGTCGAGAAATATTTTTCGAGAGGTGACTTTAAAAAACCTAACCAATAAATACAAAAGTCATGTTAGAAAAAATTAAAAATAATTATGTGCTATTGTCAATTTTGACTGTTGCAGCTTTTATAAGGTTTTACCATATTGATTTTCAAAGTATTTGGTTGGATGAGGTAATTACTATGATTGAATGTAATTCAAAAATCTCATTTAAAGAGTCCTATGATATCATGGCTCTCAGAGAAAACAACCCAATGCTATACTATTTTTCGGTAAAAATCATTTGTAGTATTTTTGGTAATACAACATTTGTTGTTAGAGCAATTTCGGCATTAATTGGAACAATTTGTGTGTATGCTATTTATCTTTTAGGAAAAGAAATTCAAAACAAAAGAACCGGATTAATTGCAGCTACTTTACTAACGGTAAACTACTGCCATCTTTTGTATTCACAAGAGGCAAGACCTTATTGTTTACTGACATTGTTTACTATTTTGGCTTTCTACCAATTAGTCATTTTCATTAAAGACCGGACACTTAAAAATGCCATTTTATTCGGCTTATTTGCCGCGCTTATGATTAACACGCACTTTTTTGGTCTGTTCGTTTTGGTTTCCCAATTCCTTATAGTTTTATATTTTTTAATTGATGCTACTAAAAAAGAAAGATTGAAATTCCTTTTGTTATCAGCATTAGCAGGAGTCATTACTATAGCGCTTTGGATACCGTCTATCAAACTATTTTTAATCGCAGCCGATCTTAAAGTTTTCTGGATTCCGGCACCTACTTTAGATGTTTACACAAATATTTTTAAAGAATTTTTTGGCAATGCCGAATCGGTTTTACTGATTTGCCTGGTCCTAATGGTATTTTATTTTATCAAAATATTTAATTCGACAAAAGAAGACGGAGTCGAGTTAACTCAAAACAAAAACATATTTAGTTTTATCATAATTTCTATTTGGATATTCATTACCATGTTTATTCCGTTAGTTAGATCTTATTTACAAATCCCAATGATTATAAGCCGATATATGATTGTCGTATTGCCGGCCGCCATTTTGTTATTGGCACAAGGAATAAGTTTCATAAAAAGTAAATCGGTTCAAAATATAGTTATTAGTCTTTTTGTAATAGCTTCTTTGACCGATATCGTCGTGGTAAAAAGTTACTACACCAAAATAAACAAAACCCAATTTAGAGAAATTGCAGAAGCCGTAAACGAAAAGAATGATCCGAAAGCTTTGATTGTTTCTCCTTGGGCGTGGCATTTTAATTATTTCTTTAACAATGAAACCTTTAACAATGAACTAAAAGAAAAAACACTGCAGGATTATGTAGATGCGGTGCGTTCAAAATCAGAAGAGGAAAGGGATTTTTGGTTTATTGATGCCAATGCACATCCTTATCAATTAAATCCGGTAACGGAAGAATTCTTAACGGCTAATTATAATCAGGTTCAAAGCACGGAATTTTTTGATACTTGGGCACGACATTATATTTCTAAAAATTCAACCAAAAGCAATTCGTCAGGAATAAATCTTAAAGATTTTACGCCGAGTAATCTTGATAATCAAGGGAACATTCTTATGTTTCGAAGCAGCACAATCAAATCAGAGGCGCTTTATTTGCAGGCAGGAAGCTATATTTTAAAAATCGACGCTAATAGCCTGCCTCAAAAACCTATAAATGGAGAAAATGCTCATCTGATAGTAAAACTTGGCGACAAAGAAATTGGCAATTATTATTTGAGTGAAAAACCAGAAATGAAAGAAAAAATAATCCCTTTTGAAAATACAGTGAATCAACATTGTAAAATAACATTAACTTATGACAACGATTTATCCGTTAATAATTTAGGGAGAAATCTAATTATTTATAATATTAAAATTGAAAAAAAATAAATTTGTATATTACTCTTTATTAACTATTTTTGCGAAATAAATTTAAAATTTAAACATGAAAACAAAACTTTTTATAATAGCTTCTTTTTTATTGCTGCTAAACGCTTCTTGTAAAAATAAAGAAGAAAACAAAGAAGCAACAGATAAAGAAACCACAACGGCGGCACCAGTAAAACAAAATTTCAGTGTTGAGGTTGATGTAGCAGCGTCTAAAAAAGATGACGTCACACTATATTATACAGAAGATAACACAATAAACTTCAATGAAGAAATGGCAGTTTGGCATGGTGTTGAGGGAAATAATAAAAAAGAAACAGTAGTTTTTGACTTGTCAGAAGAAAAAATCCCAACAGATATCCGTTTAGATTTCGGAATAAATAAAGAACAGGAAGTAGTATCGCTTTATGGAGTTAAAATTCTATATTACGGAAACGAATTATACATAAAAGGAGCTGACTTTTTCAAATTTTTCATCGAAAGCAAAGATTTTAAAACAGAATTTGGTGGCGACGGTTCTTTAAAATTCCTAAAAAATGGACCGGAATATAAAACACCTTTCTATTACCCAAGACAAGAGTTAATAGATGCGCTTAAAAAGTTAACTACTACAAAGAACTAGTTATAAACGCTAAATATAACAAGGCTACAAATAGATTTTTGTTCTGTTTGTAGCTTTTTATTTTATACAATTTCTATGCTTAAATCAATAGCTGGATTAATCAAAAATTCAAAGCAGTTCAATAACCTGGTAGTATATGGTTTTGGGCAGGGTTTTAACCTTATCACGCCATTACTTGTCATTCCTTATATCGTATTAATTTGTGGCGAAGAAGGCTATGGGAAAATAGGAGTTGGAATGGCATTGGCTTTTTTTATAATGGTTTTTATCGATTATGGTTCAGAAATTACCGGAGTAAAACAAGTAGCGGTTAACAGAGAAGACAAAAGCAGACTTGAGAGTATTTTCATTACCACTTATACCGCAAAACTAATTCTGCTTTTTGTTGTGTTGTTTATTGTGTCGATTCTTTTCTATTTTATTCCCTATTTCAATCAGGATAAAAAATTATTCTTTATGAGTCTGTCAATGGTCGTTGGCCAATTCATAAATCCGACATGGTTTTTTCAAGGAATCGAAAACTTCAAATGGATTACAATATTAAACATCCTTTCTAAAATAATTTACTTACCCGGAATCTTCATTTTTATCCATGAACCTTCCGATTATATTTACTGCAATCTTATATGGGGAATAGGAATGATTGTAGCCAATGGCGTTTCGTTTATTTATATACTCAGCACTCACTCTTTTTCGTTTATGAACACAAAGAAAGAGGATGTTTTAAAATTAATTACGGCCAATTTTTCAATTTTTTCGTCGCAAATATTTGTTTCGCTTCAAATGTATTCGCCTATTGTTTTAATTAGTTTTTTTGGCGGAAATACTATGGCAGGTCAGTACAAAATCGTTGATCAAATTATCGTGATTTTTAAAACCTATCTTTTGTTATTTTTTAATTTTGTTTATCCCCGAGTATGCTATCTATTAGATAAAAGCAAAAAAGAAGCATTACGTTTTTGGAAACTATACAACGGGTTGAATGGTATTTTCATTTTTGTTTCGATGGCACTAATTGCTTTATTTTCGTTTGAAATTGTCGCGTATTTTAATCCTAAAGGAATTTTGGAAATTAGTAATTTATTAAAAATAGCAGTTTTAATTCCGATACTTCAAAGCGTTTCCGTTCCATTGAAGCAATTGGTGTTGGGTTCAAACAGACAGCGGCAGTATGTAAAAACAATTATGATAATTACAATAATAAGCCTTATGATTATTGTGGCAATTACACCTTTTTATAATGTTTTAGGAGTATTGTTGGCACTAATTGTGACTGAAATTATAACTGCAGTACTATTTTACAGTATCATTAAAAAAGACTTATTTGTTTGTACAAGTTAAAAACTATTGTATTTTTGAATCATATAGAAAATGTGTTTCTGAATGATTAAAAAACTTTTCCAAAAAATGCTTACCAAGACAGGGAAGACGTATCAGATTGATGATAGGATTCCAGAAAAGTTACTTTATTCGGTTTTTTATAATCGAGGCATAATGTTGATTAGAGGCTATTTAAAAACTGGAAGAAAAGTTTTTATTGGCAGCAATACCAAAATAGTAAACTCGTGCAACTTTATTTTTGGAAAAAACATAACTATAGACAAGCATTGTCAACTTGACGGATTTTCATCAGAAAAAATAATTTTAGGAGATTGTGTGAAAATAGGAGCTTTTTCTACTTTGACATCTACAAGTCACTTTTCTAAATATGGCAAAGGATTAAAAATGGGTAATAATTCTGCCATTGGTGATTACACTCATTTTGGAGCGTCTGGAGGCATCGAAATCGGGAATGATGTAATAATGGGATCTTATATTTCTTTTCACTCAGAAAACCATAATTTCACAGACAGATCAAAACTCATAAGAGATCAAGGAGTTACTTCAAAAGGTATCAAACTAGGAAACAATATTTGGGTTGGTGCCAAAGTTACTTTTATTGATGGTTGCGTTGTTGGTAATAATTCGGTAGTTGCAGCTGGTGCAGTGGTAAATGGCATTTTTTCGGATAATGTTGTTATAGGTGGTGTTCCTGCCAAAGTTATAAAAAACATAGAGTAAACAAATGGCAACAACTATTAAAAAGTCACTCATTTATCAATTACTTTTTGCCCTGTGTGTAGCAGTTCCTTATCTAAACAATTACGAATTTACTTTTGCTGTATGGTCATTTGTTGCACTAATCACTTTACAAAAAAAATATACATTAAGTATTGTTAGTCAATTTTTATGTTTTTCTACTATACTACTAATTGCGATAGTTGTAAGTTTTTTTAAAGAATATAGAGCTTTCTTTCTCATAAGGGATATAACCTATATGAGCAAACCAATTTTCGGTATTTTGATAGGGTATCAAATCTGCAGCAAAAATTTTCAAAAGGTATTTCAAACGATAATCTACACAGGCCTTTTTATCGCAATAGCGCACTTGATAATTCTCTTCATAGCAGTTGTTTTTTATAAAGCAGTTACAGTTAATGATATAAGATTTTATGGCGGTTATTTTAGTGATTTTGAAGTATATAGTTTGATAATATGTTTGTTTTATAAAAAATTTGAAATCAAGATACCGTTTAAAAATATACTACTGATAGGGATAATAATTGGATTTTCTTCGTTCATGTATTTAGCCAGAACTAATTTCATACAATTCATCATATTGTTTTTGGCAATGAAAGGTTTTTTTGTACTTGACAAGAAATCAATAACCATTATAGCTTCTTTAATATTAGCTGGAATTTTGGCATATTCTGCTATTTTATACATAAATCCACGAAGAAACGGACATGGATTAGAAGCTCTTTTGTATAAAATAAAAATCGCTCCAACAGAACCTTTCAAAACAAAAATTAATCGGGACGACTGGAAAGATTTTAATGATAACTATCGTTCTTATGAAAACATTATGACGGTCAGACAGGTGACTAAAGAAGGAACAGGTAGTGTTACATTTGGTCAGGGAATCGGTGCACAAATAGATCTTAAGCAAAAAGTTTGGCTGGGAGATATGGAATTAAGATATATTTCCATTCTTCACAATGGTTTTATGACAATATTTTTAAAATCAGGATTATTGGGATTATTTATTTATCTGACATCAATTTTTCTTTTGTTTAGGAAAAGCTATTCTGAAGTGCCAATTGTTCGAACTATTGACTTATTGCTTTTAGGGACAGGAATATTTTTGTTTTTTTCAAATTGGGTATTCATGGGGGTTTATAATCTTTTAGACAGTAAATCTATATTTATTGGGACGATAATTTGTTATAAAGCCATGGCCATCAAAAGTTATTCAAATCAAATAAAAAATGACTAACATTCTTTTTATTCATCAATCTGCTGATTTATATGGTTCCGACAAAACTATGCTGACTTTGTTAAAGCACCTTGATAAAAACAGATTTTCTCCTGTTGTTATTATTCCGTTGGATGGACCATTAAAAGAGGAACTGGAAAAAGAAAAAATAAAAGTAATAATAGCTCCGGTTTTGAAATTGTACCGTAAAATGTTTAACCCAAAAAACCTTTTCCAGTTTTTTAGAGAAATCAAATCGGGAGTGTCTATGCTAGATGAATTGAACAAAGAACATAAATTTGATTTAATTTATACCAATACACTGGCAGCACTATTAGGATTTATTTATGCCCGAAAAAGAAAAATTAAACACCTTTGGCACGTACACGAAATAATTGAATCACCTAAAATTTTTACTCAGTTATTTCGAAAGCTACTTCAAAACAATGCTAACACTAAAATAGTTTGTAACTCTATTCAGACTCAAAAATTTTGGAATTTTAATTCTAAAATTGCAGATAAATCAAGCGTCATATGGAATGGCCTCGAGTTGCCTAAAAATAAAACTTCAGCAGATGAAATCGCAACAATCCGTGAAGTTCTTTTTAAAGTCAACCAAGACGAAATAGTTATTTCTCTAGTAGGAAGGATAAGCAGATGGAAAGGACAGTTATTGCTCTTAAATGCGTTTAATAATTTACTAAAAAATCATCAAAACATCAAGCTCGTCTTCATTGGTTCGCCACCTCATAGTCAGGAAAATTTTCTAGAAAATCTAAATAAGGATATTCAAAATTATGGCATTGAAGATAAAGTTTTAGTGATTCCATTTCAACAAGAAATATTTAAATTTTGGCAGAGTATAGATATTGCTGTTGTGCCTTCAACAGAGCCTGAACCATTCGGATTGGTTGCGATAGAAGCAATGTTGGCTCAAAAACCGGTAGTTGGTTCAAATCATGGCGGATTGAAAGAAATAATAATAAATGATGAAACAGGCTTATTGGTTGAACCTAATAATGAAAATGAACTCTCAAAAGCAATTCAAAGATTAATTGAAAATCAAAATTTGAGAACTGAATTCGGGCAAAAAGGATACCAACGTGCTGTAACAGAATTTTCAGTTGAAAAATATATAAACAATTTTGAAATCTTATTTGAAGAGATGATTTTAACTAAAAACTAGCCTATCCTAATTATTTTTCAAAAAATTCATTTATTTACTTATTTTTGACCCTTGAAAAAGAATAAAATTAATGAAAATAGCCATATTAGGAACTCGAGGTGTGCCCAATTATTACGGAGGTTTCGAACAATTCGCAGAATTTTTTTCGGTGTATTTAGTCAAACAAGGACACGAAGTATATTGCTATAATTCTCATGACCATCCTTTTCAAGATAAAACATTTCACGGCGTTCACATAATTCATCAATATGATCCAGAATATAAGTATGGAACATTTGGGCAATTCCTTTATGATTACAATTGCATCATAGATTCCCGAAAACGCGACTTTGATATCATTTTACAATTAGGCTATACTAGCAACTCTATCTGGCATTTTTTACTTCCAAAAAAATCAATTATCATTACCAATATGGATGGATTGGAATGGAAACGAACAAAGTATTCTAAACCAGTACAACAATTCTTAAAGTTTGCCGAAAGATTGGCAGCAAATAACAGTGACTTTTTGGTTTCAGATTCCTTAGGAATTCAAAATTTTCTAAAAGCAGAATACAAAAAAGAATCTACTTATATTGCTTATGGAGCTTATCCTTTTTCCACTCCTAATGAAGCAATTTTAAAAGAATACAATATTAAAAAAGAAAACTATAACATGATTATGGCTCGGTTTGAACCCGAAAATAATTTAGATATGGTTCTTGAAGGAGTAACAATGAATGAAGAAAAAACTCCAATTTTAGTTATAGGCAAACACCAAACAAAGTATGGAGAATATTTAAAAAATAAATTCAAAGACCATTCTAATATTCTTTTTTTGGGAGGAATTTACAATTTGGAACACCTAAATAATCTTCGTTACTTTTCAAACCTTTATTTTCATGGACATTCCGTAGGAGGAACCAATCCATCACTGTTAGAGGCAATGGCTTCAAAAGCTTTAGTGATTTCCCACAACAACGATTTCAACAAAGGGATTTTAAAAGAAAATAGCTATTATTTTTCCAATCCAAACGAAGTAAAAAATATTCTAAATACAATCAAAAAAAATGATAACTTGCGATTGGTTCAAAACAATTTTGATTCGATCGTGAACGAGTTTAATTGGGAAAAAATAAATGGGGAATATTTACAACTTTTCGAAGAATGTTATTCAAAATCTGATAAAAGAAAATAAAAGTAACAACTCTTTTATTCCAATACTTTTAGTTCTTTCTACCATTCCTTTAACGTTGGCGATCAACAATATTTGTATGGGAATATTTTTGTTAGTCGCTTTTATTACTTTTAAAAAGGAAGATTTTAAATTTCAAAAAGAGTTAGTTTTTCCAATCCTTCTTTATGTTTTAATGGTAATTTCCTATTTCTGGTCTATAGATACTAAAGAAACACTTTCTGCTTTATCAAAGGAAGTTCCTTTGCTCATAATTCCGCTGGGCTTTCTGATTTTTAAAACAAATACTTCAGAACAAAAAAGAAAAATTATAGAATATTATAGTTATGTGATTGTCGCGTTTGTTTTATATTATTCGGTCAGAGCAATAATTCGCTACTTTATATATGGAGACGCAAGAATGTTCTTTTATCATGGCGAAAATGACAAAGATTATGGACTTGTCCCAAAATTGCTGAACGCCATACATATGTCCGTTTTTGTTGCAATTGCGTTCTTTTATTTTTTCACAAAGGAAGTAAAATCAAAAAGCGACACCTTATTTTCTATTTTGCTTTTTGCTTTTATTTTGCTTTTATCTTCCAAAAATATCGTACTCGTTGTTTTATTGTTATCGTTAATAAACATTTTATTTTTTTCAAAAACGGCACATAAATTAAGATTAAGAAACCTAATTGTTCTTGTACTGTTAGTTGGAATAGTATTTTCAATTGGAAGAATAAAAGACAGGTTTAAAGTTGAATTTCAAAACAACACCAACAAAAGCTTAAGCACTGCTGTAATTGAAGGAATACCCCCAAGTGTTCATTATGTGAGTGTAAAAGAAGCTTGGACAAATCCGACTTTTACACCTAATGATTATTTTAACGGCACAGCATTTCGGGTGTATCAATTTAGAATTTTCACAGAGTTAATAAATGAAAATAATGTCTACTTGACAGGTTTCGGATTGAATGCATCTTACCCCAAAATCAAAGAAAAAGCGATTCAATACAATCTGTATATGGGAGAAAAAAACGACCCAGATAGCGGTTATCAGTCTAAAAATTTTCACAATCAATACATTCAAAATTTTGCTGAGTTAGGTGTTTTTGGTTTTGTACTTTTATTAATTCTAATCGTTGTTACTATTAAAAATGCAATTAAATCGAAAGATTTTGTGCATTTTGCTTTCGTATTTCTAATGATAAGTCTATTTTTGACAGAATCTTCCTTATGGAGACAAAGAGGAGTTGTATTTTTTGTGATGATGTTTTGTCTTTTTAATACAGGAAGCAAAACTCAAAATAGTTCCAAAGTTGAATAAAATTATATGAAAAGAATATTAATTACTGGCGCTGCTGGTTTTTTGGGGTCGCATCTTTGTGATCGTTTTATTGCAGAAGGGTATTTTGTTATCGGAATGGATAATTTAATTACGGGAGATTTAAAAAACATTGAGCATTTATTTAAAGATAAAAATTTTGAATTTTATCATCACGATGTAACAAAGTTTGTACATGTGCCCGGAAATATAGATTATATTCTTCATTTTGCATCACCAGCAAGTCCAATAGATTATTTAAAAATACCTATTCAAACGCTGAAAGTTGGTTCATTAGGCACACACAATCTTCTAGGTTTAGCTCGAGTAAAAAAAGCAAGAATTCTTATTGCTTCTACGTCAGAAATTTATGGAGATCCTTTAGTTCATCCACAAACAGAAGATTATTACGGAAATGTAAACACCATTGGTCCTAGAGGGGTTTATGACGAAGCTAAACGTTTTCAAGAATCAATCACAATGGCGTATCATACGTTTCATGGAGTTGAAACTAGAATAGTTAGAATATTCAATACTTATGGACCAAGAATGCGACTAAATGATGGGCGTGTTATTCCTGCGTTTATTGGCCAAGCATTGCGGGGCGAAGATTTAACAATTTTTGGAGACGGAAGCCAAACACGTTCCTTTTGTTATGTTACGGATCAGGTAGAAGGCATTTTCAGATTGCTGCATTCTGATTATGAACAACCTGTTAATATTGGGAATCCAAATGAAATAACTATAAAAGATTTTGCTGATGAAATCATTAAATTAACGGGAACCAATCAAAAGGTTGTTTATCATCCTTTGCCCATGAACGATCCGATGCAAAGGCAGCCAGACACAACTCGAGCTGCAACCATTTTGGGCTGGGAAGCTAAAGTTTCAAGAGAAGAAGGGATGAAATTGACCTATGAGTATTTTAAGTCACTTTCATCCGAAGAGCTTTCAAAAGAAGAACATAAAGACTTTAAAAAATATATTTATTAATAGTATATGGCGGGACAACAAACGGGTAGATACTCAAAATACATTAGGCCGATAAATATATTTTTCGATCTAATTATAATAACGTCATTGAGTTTATTTTTCTTTAGAGAACTTAATCTTAATCAGTTTTACTTTCTGTTGTACCAAACAATTGCCTGGATTGTTATTGCAACACTTGTAAAATATTATCAGGTTTATCGATTCACAACACCCGTAGAAATCGTTACCAAATTAATTAAACAGTTTGTTGTTTTTCTATTAGTTGTTATCGCTTTTTTTCCATTTGCAAAAACGACAACATTTAGTGGAAAAGCCATCGCAATTTTTATGATAATTAGCTTTTTTATCATAGTGGCCTTTAAATATTCCTGGTTTTTTTATCTAAAAAAATATAGAATTGTTACGGGAAGCAATTTTAGGACCGTCGTTATAATAGGATATACGCCAGAGGCAATAAGACTAAAAGAAATATTTGAAACAAGAAAAGATTATGGGTATAGATTTTTAGGATATTTTTCTAACAAAAAACAAAACTCGGAAGTTAAAGGTAAAATAGAAGAAATAAATGAATTTGTTATTAATAATAATGTTGACGAAATCTATTGCTCATTAAATGAAATTTCTAATGAAAAACTAAAAGAATTAGTTGAATTTGCAGAGTATAATAATAAATTAATTAAATTCATTCCTGATAATAAAGAGATTTTTTCAAAAAACTTAAAACTTGACTTTTACGAATTATTTCCTGTACTCTCACTTCAAAAAACACAATTGCACAATCCTATTGTCAAAGGAGTTAAACGCGCATTTGACATTTTCTTTTCGCTGTTTGTTATAATTTTTTTGCTGTCATGGTTAATGCCTGTTTTGGCGATATTAATAAAACTAGAATCAAAAGGGCCATTATTTTTCAAACAAGGTAGGCCGGGAATGAATGAAGAAGAATTCCATTGTTACAAATTCAGATCTATGCAAGTTAATGGATTTACAGAAAAGCCAGCTTCCAAAAACGACCCAAGAGTAACAAAAATGGGAAGGTTTATGCGAAAAACCAGCATTGACGAATTACCACAGTTTTTTAATGTTTTACTAGGAGACATGTCTGTTGTTGGACCAAGACCACACTTATGGTCACAAAACAAAGCCTATGCCAGTAAAATAAAGAAATATATGATTCGTCATTATGTTAAGCCGGGCATTACCGGTTTAGCACAAGTAAAAGGCTTTAGAGGAGAAATTGAAACCGAAGAAGACATGATAAACCGAAT
>CALQCV020000036.1 GCA_943329165.2 Candidatus Nitrotoga sp. CP45
AGGGCTATCAGACTACCGATCTTAATGGAGATGGTTTTGTAGAAGCCTTTGATTATCCTATATTGTTTAATAATTCAGATAATTTAATTGAAACACTTCACCCATAAGAGTAATGAATCACTAGACATCTAAAATAAATAATATTCCTATTATTAAGGAAGTTAAAAAGTCCTCTTTTTAAGGAATGACTAATTACACCTACCGGGTTAAGATAGTTTATTAATAAGGTTTTCAAGATTTAACTGTACCTGTTCTCCTGATTGAATATCTTTTAAAGTAAAATTAAAACCATCAATTTCTTTTACCACAAAGGGAATTCCTCTGCGTTCAGCATGTTTAAATTGCTTATCCATCTTAGCTGCATCAGGATACATTTCCGCATTTATATTTTGATTTCGAAGTATTGTAATCGTTTTCATAGCCTCAAATGTCTGGCTTTCGCCAAAGTTCAAAAACAGCACTTTAGTAGATGTTGTCACCGTTTCTGGAAATAAATTCAGTTCTTCCAGAACCAAATAAATTCTATCCAGACCAAACGAAATTCCTACACCACTCATGGCTGCCAAACCAAAAATTCCAGTCAAATCATCATAACGCCCGCCACCACCTATAGAACCCATAGCAACTTCTTTTGGGGCTGCAACTTCAAAAATAGCTCCAGTGTAATAATTTAATCCTCGAGCCAAAGTCACATCTAAATCTAAAATCGCTTGTTGCAAACCTAAATTAGTAACATTGTCACAAATGAAACGCAATTCTTCAACACCTTTTTTTCCCTCATCAGAAGAGGATAGTAATTGTGTTAGTTTTTCTAATTTCTCTTGAATCGTTCCGGTAAAGTTGAACAATGGTTGCACTTTTACTATAGCCGTTTCCGAAATACCTTTTTCAAGCATTTCATTTTTAACACCGTCAGCACCTATTTTGTCGAGCTTGTCCAAAGCCACCGTAAAGTCAATCAGTTTATCCGAAGCACCGATCACTTCAGCTATTCCCGATAAAATTTTTCTGTTATTAATTTTTATAGTAACACCATTTAACCCAAGCGATGCAAAAACCGAATCGTACAATTGTACCAACTCTACTTCCTGCCATAACGATTTGGAACCAACAACATCAGCATCACACTGATAAAACTCTCTGAATCTTCCTTTTTGTGGTCGATCTGCACGCCAAACCGGCTGAATTTGATACCGTTTAAACGGAAACTCAATCTCGCTTTGGTGCTGCACAACATATCTTGCAAATGGAACGGTTAAGTCATACCGCAAGGCTTTTTCGGAAATCTTACTTGTCAGTTTTTTATAATCTAACGATCGAAATTCCTCACTAGAAACTTTGTCCAAATAATCTCCCGAATTCAATATCTTGAAAATCAAACGATCGCCTTCTTCCCCATATTTTCCCATCAACGTATCCGAGTTTTCAAACGAAGGCGTTTCAATGGGTTGATAACCATATTTCTCAAAATGATGTCTCATTACCGAAATAATATAGTTACGCTTAGCAACCTCTGCTGGTGAAAAATCTCGCGTGCCTTTTGGAATACTTGGTTTTGATGCCATTGTTAATTAAGGAGTTAGAAATAAGGATTGTAGGAATTCGTGATTTAGAAATCCTAATTCCTGATTCCCAAATCCTAAATTGTCTTGCAAATATCAATATTTTATGTCTGAATAGAAATTTTCTTGTAACAAATCGTTTATTTTAGTGTCAAATTTGCGGTATGAAAGGAATAGGTCTATTTAGAGAAAATGTAAAAATTGCGTTGGGTTCCATACGAACGCAGTTACTTCGCACCATTTTGACCGTTGTTATTATTGCCATTGGAATTACAGCTTTGGTTGGGATTTTGACTGTTGTTGCAGCTCTCGAAAACAATTTGAATTCCACTTTTGCCTCAATGGGTTCAAATACGTTCAATATAAATCAATACGCAAATACCTTACGCGGAGATGGTGGTACAAAAATTGAAAAAATAAATCCAATTATTACCTATACCGAAGCCAAAGCTTTTAAAGAAAAATACAACTTTACAATGGCGGAGACTTCACTGTCATTTGTTGCGACTTCAAGTGCCGAAGTGAAATTTGAAAATCAAAAAACAGATCCGGAAATTTCGGTAATTGGTATTGACGAATATTATTTAACCAACTCCGGTTTGGAAGTTACCCAAGGCAGAAACTTCAACTCATTTGACATTTCAAATAATGTGTATTCTTGCGTCGTAGGTTCTGATTTTGCTACAAAAGGGTTGTTGAAAGATGTCAACCCACTTAATGAAATTCTTTCCATTCGTGGTGCCAAATTCAAAGTCATTGGTGTGTTAAAAGAAAAAGGTTCCTCTTTTGGAAACAAAAAAGACTTGAGAATTATGATTCCGATTCAAGTGGCGCGTTCGTTATTTTCGCAAGCCAATATTAATTACTCATTGAGCACCATGATTCAAAAAACAGAATTGCTCGATGCTGCCATTGACAATGCGATTACCACCATGCGCAAAATCAGAAAACTAAATCCGGTTGAAGAAGAAAATTTTGGCATTTCTCGAAGTGATGATTTAGTCAATAAAATTGCGAGCATTACTGATTTCCTGGGCATTTCAGCTTGGTTAATTGGGATAATTACCATTCTAGGTTCCTCTATCGCCCTTATGAATATTATGATCGTTTCTGTAACCGAAAGAACTCGTGAAATTGGCGTTAGAAAAGCATTAGGCGCCAAAAAAAGTGCTATTGCAATTCAGTTTTTTATCGAAACAATAACCGTTGGACAAATTGGTGGGATTCTCGGAATAATATTGGGAATTTCCGTTGGTTTTCTTATTTCATCCCTACTTGACTTGGCATTTGTGACTCCATGGGGAGCCATCTTTGCTGCCTTTGTAACCAGTTTTATTGTTGGCTTAGTTTCCGGATTATATCCCGCGATAAAAGCTTCCCAGCTTGATCCCATTGAAGCGTTGCGCTATGAGTAGTTAGTATTCAGTGTTTAGTCGCAGTCTACAGTAAGTCTCCGTGCATCTATTTTTTCTCAGTGCAACTCTGTGAAACAAAAAAAATCATAATTTCTCGGCAAATACGATTCGGTCATTTTCATAAATATCTTTTATCAATTTGACATTTTTAAAACCAAAACTCTCAAATAATTCAACTGTTTCCTTTCCTAAATACTGATTGATTTCGAAATACAATTTCCCATTCAGACTTAAATTTTTCTTTGCCAGTTCCGCAATTTTTCGATAAAAAAGCAACGCATCAGTATCTTCAACAAACAAGGCCAGATGTGGTTCATACTCTAAAACATTGCGTTTAATTTCAGCTTTTTCCAAATTTCGAACATACGGCGGATTAGAAACGATTATGTCAAAGCAAGTGGGAAGTTTGAAGTTAGAACCTGCCGGCAGGCAGGCATGGGTTGGGAGTTGTTTTAAATCGTTTATTTTTAAAATATCAACATTTACAAAATTTACTTTAACAGCATTTATATCAGCATTTTTTTGGGCTATTACCAAAGCTTTATCCGAAACATCAATCGCAAAAACTTCAGCATTTGGAATATTTGCTGCCAATGAAATGGCAATGCAGCCACTACCCGTTCCAATGTCAAGGATTCTAACTTTTCCCTCTTCCCTCTTCCCTTTTCCCTCATTATTGATAATAATTTCAACTAACTCTTCTGTCTCGGGTCGCGGAATTAAAGTGTTTTCGTTGACTTCAAATCGCAAACCATAAAACTCAGTTTCACCCAAAATGTATTGAATTGGTTTTTGAATTTTCAAATCGGAAAGAATACTTTTCCATTGTTTTACATGAGTACCATCCATTACCGCTTCTGGATTGAGCGCCAAATCTATTCGTTTCAGTCCGTGCAATTTCTCCAATATGATATAGAAAAAGCTATCGATTTCCTGTTCGTCATACAAAGCAAAAAGCTCTTTAAGTAAAATGGTTTTGTAATTTTTAAGTAGCATTATCAATTATTCATTATCAATTGTCAATTCCTTTATCATCCAAACTGGACAAGTTGCGTGACCTGTATTCCCCATGGGCGCACACAGATATTCAAAACCGGCTTTTTTGTATAAATGCTGCGCTGTTAACATTTCGGGCAAGGTTTCGAGGTAACACTTTTCATACCCTAATTCAGTGGCTTCTTGCAAACATTTTTGTATCATTTGAAATCCAATTCCTTTACCTCTAATTTCCTGGAGAAAATACATTTTTTGCAATTCGCAGATATTTTCTATGGAACTTTCCAATTGCGAAACGCCAGCGCCACCATTGATTTTACCTTCACTTTCAACAACAAAATAAGTTGCCCGTGTTTTGTCATAGGTTTCAAACATAAAATCTAATTGTGTGTCAGCAAATGCAGTTCCCGTCTTTGGAAAATTATCTGCGATAAAAACTTCCCGAATAACCGCTGCAATTTGTTGGTTGTCTTCCTTTTTTATTTCTCTTATTACGATGTCATTCATTCTAAAACTAATGTCTTATTTTTGTGATGTGAAGATACACGAAAATTATATAAACCGCTGCATCCAATTAGCCAAAAATGGCTTGGGAACAACCTATCCAAATCCGCTGGTCGGCAGTATCATTGTTTACAATAATAAAATTATTGGTGAAGGTTGGCACCAAAAATCAGGGGAACCGCATGCCGAAGTCAATGCAATAAACTCAGTAAAAGACAAATCATTATTAACAAAAGCTACTATCTATGTTTCACTGGAACCATGCAGTCATTTTGGGAAAACACCACCATGTTGCGATTTAATTATCAAGCATAAAATTCCAAATATTGTGGTTGGAACTATCGACCCAAATAGTAAAGTTTCTGGTGCCGGAATAAAGCGTTTACGAGAAAACGGTGCTAATGTAACTGTTGGTGTCTTGGAAAAAGAATGCAACGAATTGAACAAACGGTTTTTTACCTTTCATCAAAATAAACGGCCTTACATCATACTGAAATGGGCAGAAAGTCAGGACGGATTTATTGCTCCATTGACTAAAGATAAAAAAGAACCCGTTTGGATTTCTAATGAATTTTCGAGACAATTGGTTCATAAATGGCGAAGCGAAGAACAGGCTATTTTGGTTGGAACGAAAACGGTATTAGTTGACAATCCAAAATTAGATGTTCGCGATTGGACCGGTAAAAATCCGATACGGATTGTTTTAGACAAAAGTGGTAAAATAGACAAAAATTATTATGTAAAGAATGATCTAATTAAGACTATCATAATAACCGAGCAAGAAAATTTAACATCTAGTGAAAATTGTATTTATGAAAATGCTATCTTTGATACTAAGCTAACCAAAACTATTGCCGATATTTCATACAAATATGGCATCCAATCTATACTTATTGAAGGCGGAAAACAAACACTTCAAAGTTTTATTGACGGTGATTTTTGGAATGAAGCTAGGGTTTTTATTGGAAAAAGTCATTTGAAAAGCGGTGTAAAAGCACCTGTTTTAGGTGGAAATTTCCAAACTAAAAACGTAAAAGACGACCAACTTAAAATTTTTTTCAACCATGATTAACGCTATAATTTTTGATTTTGGAGATGTCTTTATTAATCTCAATAAAGAAACATCGATCGAAGAGTTTAAAAAGTTAGGATTGGATGGTCCAAATGAAGATTTGATAGCGCAAAATGATTTATTCGAAAAAGGAAAAATAACCGAACTCGAATTCATAAACTCCTTTTCAACCTATATCCCAAATGCCAGTATTGAAGAAATAGTTAAAGCATGGAACTCCATTATTGGTGATTTTCCATTAGAAAGACTAGAATTTTTACAAATGCTCTCTTCCAGATATCGTTTGTTTTTGTTAACCAATACCGATTCAATTCACATTAGTCGTTTTGAACATAACGTAGGCATGTCATTTTATAGTGATTTTTATCGCTGTTTTGAAAAAGTGTATTACTCCTATGAAATGGGGATGCGAAAACCCGACACCGAAATTTTCACCACCATACTCAGCAAACACGATTTATCGCCAAAACGAACTTTATTTGTTGATGATAAAAAAGACAACACTGACGCTGCAGAATCACTAGGACTGCACGTTTGGAATTTAAAAGTTGGTGAAGAAGATGTTGTCGATTTGTTTGGTCAAAAACATTTGCCTTTATAGTTTTGGAAATAAAAGATACTTTTAAAACTATAACTTCTCCTTCTCCCGAAATTCTTTTTAAAGAAAAAAACAGCAAGTTTTTTGGCTATGCCTTTCCAATCACTTCAGAAGACGAAATCAAATCCATTTTATTCAACTTACGCAAACAACACTTTGGTGCCGGTCATTTTTGCTATGCATTTCAACTGGGTACTGATACCGTTTCCTTTCGAGTCAATGATGATGGAGAGCCAAGCAATTCAGCAGGAATGCCTATTTATGGCCAAATTCAATCTTTTAGTTTAACTAACATTTTAGTAGTTGTGGTTCGATTTTTCGGCGGAGTAAAATTAGGTGTTGGTGGATTAATTTCTGCTTATAAAACAGCAGCTCAAATGGCTTTAGAAGAATCCGTAATCCTTGAAAAAACAATAGACATTCATTATCAAATTTCCTTTGATTATAAAAATATGAATAAAGTAATGCGAATAATCAAAGAAAAAAACTTAGTAATCCTCTCGCAGCAAATGGAAGAACGCTGCCAAATTCAAATCAGCACCCGGAAAAAAAATGCCGAAATTATTTTCGACATTTTTACAAATTTATTTGAGATTGAAATTAAAAAAATTAAGCATTAATGATATCCAAAATGTATTGTGGCGGCGCAACAGGTTTCCCAGAATTTATATCCACAAAAACCAACAAAAAATATGCAGTTGTTAACAACTCGCCATTTTCATTAATGATTTCGCAATCGAATTCTACCTTCACTGTCGTTTGACTTTTAAACTTGGTTATCACTGTAAGTAAATCATCATAACGTGCTGGCTTTTTGTAATTTAAAGTCATAGACACAATTGGAAGTGCAATTCCGCTCTGCTCAAGTGATTTATACGAAATCCCTTTGTTTCTAAGCCATTCCACGCGTCCCATTTCAAAATAAGGCACATAATTGCCATGATATACGACACTCATTTGGTCGGTTTCAGAGTAACGTACTCTTATATTAATTCGATGTTCTTTCATCTGATTTTTTTGCTTTTAATCTATAATTGATTTTTTTATTACAACAATAATTTTAAAAAATCAAGGTCGTTTTAATTTTTTTCTAACAAATTTTATTCACATATTTGTAGCCCCGAAAAACATAAAAATATTTGATATTTTTTTATGTTGAATATCAAATAACTAATTACATTAATTTAAACCAAAAATGAGCAAAACTGCGCAATCGGTGTGGGAAAACTGTCTGTTATTTATAAAAGACAATATTCAAGAGCAAGCTTTCAAAACTTGGTTTGAACCGATTAAGTCAGTTGAACTAACAGATAACGCCTTGTACATTCAAGTTCCGAGTAAATTCTTTTATGAATGGCTCGAAGAACATTATGTGAAATTATTAAAAGTAGCGTTAACTAAAGAACTTGGGAAAAATGCAAAGTTACTCTATAAAATTAAAATGGAGAACACATATGGAAATAAACAACCATTTACGGAACAACTACCAAGTGCTCACCGTAGCCCAATAAAATCACAAGATGTTGATGCTCCTTTTAAAAATCTAAATCCAGAGTTAAAAAATCCTTTTGTAATTCCGGGAATTAGAAACTTAAAAATTGAGTCGCAGCTTAATCCAAATTATAGTTTTGACAATTTCCTTGAAGGTGATTCTAACAGATTAGCACGTTCAGCTGGTATGGCTGTTGCCAATAAGCCTGGAGGAACATCATTTAATCCTTTATTAATTTTTGGCGGCGTTGGCTTAGGAAAAACGCATTTAGCTCACGCTATTGGTGTTGAAATCAAAGATAAATATCCTGAAAAAACCGTTTTATACATTTCGGCTGAAGTATTCACGCAACAATATATCGACTCGGTTAAGAAAAATAACAGAAACGATTTTATCCATTTCTATCAATTGATTGATGTGTTGATAATTGATGATGTTCAATTCCTTTCCGGAAAAACAGGAACACAAGATGTATTCTTCCATATTTTCAATTACTTACACCAAAACGGCAAGCAAGTAATTCTTACTTCTGATAAAGCGCCAGTTGACATGCAAGATATTGAACAACGTTTGTTATCTCGTTTCAAATGGGGTTTATCTGCCGAATTACACCAACCAGATTACGAAACCAGAATTTCTATCTTAAAAAATATTTTATATCGCGATGGTGTTGAAATGCCTGATGAAATTATAGAATATGTGGCTAGAAACATCAAGTCAAACGTACGAGAATTAGAAGGCGCTATTATTTCGTTGATCGCTCAATCTTCTTTCAATAAAAAAGAAGTGACTTTAGATTTGGCTAAAAATGTAGTTGAGAAGTTTGTCAAAAATGTGAAACGAGAAATCTCGATTGAATATATTCAAAAAGTTGTTTCTGATTATTTCCAATTAGATTTAGACACCTTACAATCAAAAACTAGAAAGCGTCACGTTGTTCAGGCTCGACAATTAGCCATGTTTTTTGCTAAGAAATTTACAAAGTCGTCTTTAGCAAATATTGGTTCCCAAATTGGGGACAGAGATCACGCTACGGTTCTTCACGCCTGCAAAACAGTTGATAACTTAGTGTCGACTGATAAACAGTTCAAAAAATTTGTAGAAGATATTCATAAAAAATTATCGCTGTAAATCCTTTTTGAGTAAGTTTGCGTTGTACATTCACACAATATGCCCGTTAAAATTTTAATGGTTTGTTTAGGAAATATTTGCCGATCACCATTGGCAGAAGGCCTTCTTGCTGCTAAACTTCCTCAAAATAAATTTATAGTTGACTCTGCTGGAACAGGAAATTACCATATAGGTAAACAACCCGACCAACGCTCTGTCTTAACGGCACAAAAAAACGGTATTGATATAACATATCAAAAAGCAAGACAATTTACACCTAGCGATTTTGAAGAATTTGATTATATCTATGTTATGGACAATTCGAATTATGACCATGTTATTAAATTGGCAAAAAAAGAGGAGCACAGACAGAAAGTGCAACTAATTCTTAACGATTTGTTTCCCGGTGATAATGTCGATGTTCCAGATCCTTATTATGGATTGCAAAATGGTTTTGATATGGTTTATGAAATGCTTGACGAAACTTGCGATATTTTAGCCAAAAAACTAATCGAGAAACATCCATGAAATGCTTTAGCATTACATCTGACATATAAAAAACATTAAAAAAAAGAGCAGATGAAACCAGTAGAATTGAGAGGTAAACTTTATTTAATTCCAACTACTTTGGGAGAAATGAATCCTCATGATGTTTTACCGCTAACCGTAAAAAGAGCCATAGATTTTATCGACGACTACATTGTTGAAAATGAAAAAACAGCTCGGAAATTCATCAAATCTATTCATCCTGAAAAAGTTCAAAACAGTTTAAGAATTTCTACTCTAAATAAGCGAACTGAAGTTTCCGAACACAATGCCATGATTGCTCCGTGTCTTAATGGTTTAAACATTGGTTTAATGAGTGAAGCCGGTTGTCCCGGAGTTGCTGATCCCGGAGCTGTTATAGTAAAAATTGCTCACGAAAAAGGCATACAGGTTGTGCCTTTGGTTGGGCCCTCCTCTATCCTATTAGCAATGATGGGATCTGGAATGAACGGTCAGAGTTTTGCCTTTAATGGGTATCTTCCAATTGATAAAGGCGACAAAAAATCTGCTTTAAAAAACTTTGAAAATATATCTAGCACAAAAGATCAATCTCAGATTTTTATTGAAACACCGTATAGAAATAATAAATTATTAGAAGATTTATTGCAGATATTACAACCCAATACACATCTTTGCATCGCCACTGATATTACCTTACCAACCGAATTTATAAAAACGTTTCGCGTGGCAGATTGGAAAAAAATAAAGGTTGATTTACACAACCGGCCTACTATTTTTATTATTCACAAGATGTAATTATTTTACCTGAGCGTTTTTTACAGCTTTAATTCCGGCAGTTTCAAATCCACCAAAATCTTTCATGTACGTTTTAACTGAAGTGCCGTAATCGTCTTTGCATTTTTTCTCCCCATTTGAATTCAAAAATCGTTTTACCGATCCTGAACCACCTAAATGTGCTGCTGCTAAAATTCCAGACTCTGTTATTTTAACTCCATCAACTACTTTTCCATCAAAATAGCTAATATAATCTCGCAATTCATATTTGTTTTTAGAGAGTAATGCTACGAATGCTTTTTCTTGAAGTCTTGGGTTATTCATAAAACCGACGCTATCATTAATACCAATAGATTTTAAAGTTTCAATACCAAATTGGTATTTTCCCATATAGCCTAAACTATTTATTTTTCCATATTTGCCTTGTGACTCTTTATGAGCAACTGCTTCTTTAAAACCAATAAAGAACCTACCCGTAAAAGGAATTTTTAATCTAAAATAATCAATGCTGTTTTGAGAAGGAAAAATATAAGATTGACCTACATTTTCATCAGCAAATAAGAAGCTGCTGATTTGGGAAGTGTAAGGCTTAAAACCTGAGCTTATGAAAGCTACAGTTAGTAGGATTGTTGTGTAAAAAATTCCTTTTTTTATCATTTAAGGTTATTTCAAAGCGCTGTCACCATCTTGATATTTCCGGGAGCGAATATACAACTTAATTTATAAAATTGAATGTCAAGTAGTTAAACTGCACTAAAAGTAGATGAAGTGCAGTTTTGTTCCTCCTGAACCCTTGATTTCAAAAGTTGGAGCCGGAATCTTGATGGAATTAAAAACTGTTAAAATAGTCTTAACAAAATGTGATTTGGTTTCAATTTTTGTCAAATCAACGTCAAGTGAGAGGTAAAATTGTCTGAATCTTTTACTTTCGGGAAGAAAAATGGTATTAGTAAACTCATCATTTCCTGTAATCATTCCTTCTGCCCCATAACCAACTGCCAGATTGAGCCATTTTGGAATTTTAGATGATTTTGTGAAGGAATAAATATTAGCAGAAAGCCAATACGTTTGTCCGTTATAATCTTTTAGAATTTTTTCCTGAATAGAGCTTCCTAAAACATTTGGTCTTGCAGAAGAATAAGGTGTTGTGTGAAAAGAAAATTTAGGAACAATTCGCTGTTCCTTCCATAGCAATTCTTGTGAAACAAACAAAGCCGTTCCAGAAACATTAGCAGCGATATCGCCCCAGGAAGCACCCCAATTTGCCGAACAACCATCAAAAACCTCAACCGCTGTCATAAATGCTAAACCTGAAGTTGAGCCATAAATTAGTTGACTTTTACGGTTTGCACCTGACCATTTCAAAGCATTAGCGCCAAAACTTCCTAAATGATAGGCTGAAAAAACATGCCCAGCTTTATCCATTTGAAGCCATTCGGCATTGTCATTTATAAAATGAAAATTAGAACGAGGATAATCGGCATACCATATTTGATTCAACCCAATTAATGTTGCTGAACCAATGACAGCCTCGGAAATAACAAGTGTATTGAGACGCTTTTTGTTTAAAGTATCTGATGGCTTTAAAAAAGCATGAATAGAATTTTGAGCGACGATAATTTGGGAACACCAAAAAAACAAAAGTATAACTAGGCGCTTGGCTGCTTTCAAAATTATCTATTTGTCCCTTGTTTGTTTAACCAATCAGCATATTTCTTAGCATTCACCTGATGTTGCTCATAAGTAGACGCAAAAACATGATAGCCAAATTTTTCAACGCTTGCGCAGAAATAAATATAATCGTGTTTCTCTGCATTCAGAACAGCATCAATAGCGTCAACATCAGGCATGGCAATTGGCCATGGAGGCAAACCAATATTTTTATACGTATTGTA
>CALQCV020000037.1 GCA_943329165.2 Candidatus Nitrotoga sp. CP45
GTTTAAAGAAAAACCAGAAATAATTGTTCCTTTATGATTTCCGAGAAATGTATAAACAGCAATGAATAGTAGTAATAGTAAAACATAAATATATAAATGATATTTAGGAATCTTAATATTTTTAAAATGTAAAAAAACAAACCAAAAAGAAATTGTAAGCATAACTAAAGGGAACACTGGAACATAGAAGAACAAAGATATAATCAATATTATAAAATTATTAGAACTTGATTTTTTAAGATATAACATCAAAGCAATGACTATATTCAGAATATATAAAATCTTAAGATTTATCCAAATTGGACCCATACCTGAAATCGGCAAACCATTTTTACTAAAAAAATGGTTAAAAGTATCCCATGGCTGAGTAAAGAATAGTAAGAAAAAAAATATAAAAAAAACAGAACTTACGACAAAAAAAGTTTTTTTTGTTTTCAAATTAAAATACAACACAAAAAGTTCTCTAATCCCAAAACAACTTATTATCGAAGCAATTGGATAGGCAAAAAGAAATAAATTTAAAGCATGAGGCTGTCCGTTAATTATATTTCCAAAGTCCATACACCATAATTCCAAAAAATGATAAAAATCGATTCCATTATAGTTAGCATCTAAAAGGTTGTAAAACACATTAATATTTTCAAGTCCTAACTTTTGATTCATAATACCAACTCTTATCCAGAATAAATAATCTTCATGAACAATAAACAATTGTTTAGAACGCCAAAAAAGCAAAACAAAAACAAATGTAACAATACTTATTATGGTCAAGGAGATTTTCCAGTTTTTAAACGAAAAAGATAATTTAATTCGTTTTAAGAAAATACCACAAACAAGTATTAACAAAACGGGAAGAAGAAAAATAGTCTTAAAGTTTGTTACATATAAAGAATACCCTCCAATTATAAGTAAAAAATTAACAATTGCATTAGAAAAATCATTCTTAAAATCAATTATTTGAATATGCAAAAGAACAAATGAAATGACAAAAAAAGAAAAGAGAACAACAAACAGTGGCAACATTATAATAAATATTAATAATTGAAAAAAATACTTTCCACTAATGCTTTATTATCTTAGTGTTAGAAAGAACATACCCCATCTTGAATATAATTAGTTTCTTTACAGGTTAAGTAGGGTTTTTTGAATGGTATTGCCATTTTATTTTATTTTTACTACTGTTCCGCCCCAAGAATAACCAACCCCAAAACCAGCCAACAATACATTACTTTGCGTTACTAATCTATTTTCTTTCAAGGCATGATAAAGCGCTATTGGAATGGTAGAAGAAACTGTATTCCCACAATTTTCAATGTGAATATAGAATTTATTATCGTCAATTTTGCACTTCTTTTTTAGACTATCTAACATAAATTTATTTGCCTGATGTAAGATAAACAAATGAATAGCCTCTTTATCCAGTTGATTTTTTTCAAGGGTATTGTTGATTAATTTAGGGACAGATGCTAACGTAAAAAGAAAAATCTCTGAACCATTCATATACAAATTATCATCAGAATGATAATTATCGTATTCATCTACAGTTTCTCCGGAATGCTTATTATAATTTCTTAAACCTCCGTTTTTCAGTATCAGGTTTTCTGCACCTCTTCCATCAGTACCATAATCGAAATTCAAAATTTCGGCAAATCCAATATCGGATGAAATCAAAGTGGCTGCTGCTGCGTCGCCAAAAATTGTTTTATTGCTTTTATCCTTAGGATGTATGAATTTCGAATAGGTTTCAGAAGTAATTAGCAAAACATTATTTGCCTGACCGGATGAAATTAAGCCTTTTGCCAAACCAAGTCCGTAGATATATCCGGAACATCCCAAATTCATGTCAAATGCTCCTGCACGTGTAGATAATCCTAATTTGTCTTGAATGATACAAGCTGTAGTTGGCAAAAAATAATCTGGACTTTGAGTACACAAAATGATGTAATCAATAATTGACTTATCGATATCGTGTTCTTCAAAAAGAATGTTTGAAGCTTTAACTGCCATATCTCCCGATGTTTCATTTTCTGAAGCAATATATCTATTGTTGATACCTGTTTTTTTAGAAATTTTATCTATACTCCATTCTGGAAAATCTTTTTCTATAACAGCATTACTTAACTCATAAGAAGGTAAATAGTACGAAATTGCTTTAATATAGGACTTTATGTTCATATTATTAATTTAAGATATTAGACCTTCCACCATCTATGGTAATTGTTGTTCCGGTTATCCAACTACTTTTATCTGAAAGTAAAAAGAGGGATAAATGTGCCACATCTTGAGGTTTTCCATACCCTAATGGATATTTTTGACGGTCAATAGCGATTGCTTCTTCTGAAACAGTAGCAGCAATTTCGGTAGTTAATGCTGTTTCCACCTGACCCGGTGCGATTGTATTAACGCGTATATATTGTCCTGATAATTCTGAAGCAAGTACTTGAGCTGTAGAATTCAAAGCAGCTTTAGTTGAAGAGTAAATAAAGTTCCCTTTCATACCCATTTCACCAGCAATGGAACTTATAAATATAATGGATGCGTTTTTACTTATTTTCTTCTTTTTCAATAATTTGGAAATAATAACTACAATAGAATCATAATTAATTGTCCTGATTTTATTAAGCAAATTAATATCTAAAAATTTTATTGGAAGTAACTTCACTATTCCCGCAGAATGAACAATTCCGTCTAAGGGTATTTCAATTTTTTCAATTAATTCATCTATTTTTTCCAGGTCTGATAAATCATAAGTAATTCCAATGAAACTAGGAAGTTCATTTGCCATTGAAACTAATTTTTCTGAATCCCTTCCGACTCCAATTACTTTGCCTCCATAATGAGAAACCTGATTACAGATTTCATGACCAATACCCGAAGTAGCACCCGTAACTAAAATTGTCTTTTCAGAAAAATCTATAAAACTTGTCATTGAATTGTATCTAAATATTTTTTATGAAATTCGTTAATTCTCTTTTCTTCCTTACCTAAGAAATAAGTATTTTCAACAAAAGGAATATTTTTTTGAATTTGTTCCAAAACGACTTTGTCTTCGCTAAGTATCTGATTAATTGACGTTTTTGCTATTTCTAAAAACGCATTGTGAATTGCTTTTCTGGGCTCAAATCCTTCTTTAAATTTCGGACTGTAAAATCGTTTTCTCAAAATTGTTTTTTCAGATGAAACCGGAAGGACGTTCCCAACATATAAGCTTGTACCTTCAGTTGAAGAGATTAGCAGATTTGGAAAAATAAAGTAATGTCTAAAAGTATTGTGCTTGTATTCTATATTTTCAAGATATTTTAAAACTTTATTTTCATCTTCATCATTGACTTCCTTTGGATAATCTGCAACTGAATGTCCATTATCATATTCGTTATCAACTTCAGATATCCTGCAAAAACCCATACCAAATAATGTAGTTTGATGGATGGCAGGACAATGATACGCTTCAATTACATTTTCAACAATTATCTTCCAATTTACATTTTGAAAATCATCATCAAAATAGAAATTATAATCGAGTGTATTGCTTATATGGATCAATTTATTGTAAAAAACACCTAAATATTCTTGTATTGGTAGAACATCTTCTGTCAAAGAAACAAACAGAAACTCTCCCACTTTTTCAAGCCTTAAGGATTTAACTTTTAGACAGCTAAAACTTTCTGATTCTGTATCAAAAGCAGTTTTTTTAGGAATGGTTTTCGGTTTACCTTCTTTATCAAAACTCCAATTGTGGTACATACACATAAAATGACCCGTTCCTTTTACTTCTGTTTGAATTTTGTTAAATCGATGTGGACAGATGTTTTGAAAGGCCTTCAGTTCTCCTTTAAAATTATAAATCACTATTGGATAATCAAAAATATTTAAAGTAACAAAGGAATTATTTTCAGGCAAATCACTTGCCATTCCGGCAAAAAACCAATTTTTGGAGAATATTTTTTTAAATTCGACCTCCTTGGTGTTTTCCCCAAAATACTGTTTTGGATGTATTAATTCTTTATTCAACATGATAAAAACTCATATCCGTTAGCAATGACTTTTCCAAATCCATCATTACACTTCCCCAAGATAATCCAACACCAAAGCCACACATAATCACTTTTAATTCCTTCTCTATACTTTTATCTTTAAGTAGCTGAACAATTGTTAACGGTATTGAAGCTCCGTTTGTATTCCCAAAATTTTCTATAGAATATGGTGCTTTTTCTCTTTCTATTTTTAGTCTTTTTCGAATGGTTTCATTCATAAACAAATTTGCTTGATGCAGAAAGAAATAATCAATATTTTCTATGATTGAACCTGTTTCTTCTAAAATATTTTTAATTGAATTTGGTGCTGTTTTTATGGCGAAATTAAATACATCGATGCCATTTAAATGCAAATCAACTGCTCTTCTTTTTCCTGCGGTTTCGTCTTCTTTCTTAATATAGTGATAATCAAAAGAATTAACCTTGGTTCGATTTCTTGCACCACCATCCTTAACTTTTATAGCTTCTAAACCGCTTCCATCAGTTCCAATATCAAAGTTCCATTTCGATGGTTTTTTGTCATCAAATTTTATAGCTGTTGCTGTCCCGGCATCACCAAAAAGGGGATGAACACTTTTGTCCTCAGAAGAAGTATAGGTGCTGATTGTGTCTCCAACTAACAATAGTCCTTTATTAAATTTGCTGTTTTGCAATAGATTTGAAACCAAACTCAATCCGTATATATATCCTGAACAACCCAAAGAAATATCTAAACAGAAGCAATCTTTTGACAATCCAAGTCTATTTTGCAATAAATTAGAGGTTGCCGGTAAGATGTAATCAGGAGATTGAGAAACAAAAATCAATACATCAATTTCTTCTTTTTGCCAATTGAGTTTAGCAATAATATTTTCGGCTGCTTGAAAGCATAAGTCAGAAGCACAAATAGTTCCATCAGAAACATATCGTTGATTTATTCCTGTATTTTGAGAAAAAACAAGAGCATCTTTTTCAGAAAACATTTCTAAATCGATAGTTTTTACCAAATTATTTGGAACACAAGCTGCAACTCCTTTTATATGTACATTTTCAACTTCAAACAGAGACATAATTGAGTTTTTATTTGGAAACTAATTGGAATAAATCTTCAATAGTCGAGGAATTTTTAAAATCATCACCTGATAGACTAACGGAATAATTTTCATCCACAAAAGCTATCACAACAAGTGCCATCATTGAACTCCACTCATCTAAATCTTTATAGTTTGTCTCAAAAGCTATTAAACTTGGATCTGTATCTTCAAATTGCTCTTGAAATCCTATTAAAAAATCTTCTTTAGTCATAATTATTTATTTAATATTTCTCTTATTCTTTTTGTTTTATTTAGATAATTCTCCGATTTTAAGATAAACCAGATTACATCTTTAGAGCTTTTTTCTTCGTTTTCAACGCAGCCTTGACCTATACTTGAATTAATGGCTTTTTTATTATCTCTTCTTACTTGTGAATAGATATGATCTAATTTTAATTCGTCGAATATAAAATCATTAAAGCACAAAACCATTCTTGCTACTATATCTGTATTTTCATATTTTTCTGAAGCCAGATAAATCCCTCCTTCACCTGCATTATTTTTAATGTTTTTAACATGTATTACGCCTACTTTTTCATTATTATACTCAGCGATAAAATAATAATTCTTATCGTTATTTATACTTTCAAACCACTTTTTCTGCATTTCTTCAGTGATGAATTCAGTATAAATCATTCTGCTGTTTACATATTCTGAATTTCTCCAGTTTCGTAACAGCTCTAAATTACCCGCATCAGCTCTATGCAAAGTAATATTATATTTCAAAATTTCCAAATTAAAAATAGTTTATATTATTTCATCAATTATGTAAGCCGGTCTGTTTTTTGTCTGTTCAAAAACTTTACCGATATAAATCCCAACAACCCCTATAACCGTGATTATTATTCCTGAAAGGAGCCAGATAGAAATAATCAAGGACGAATAACCAGACACTTTAATACTGCCTTCTAAATAATAGATTAAGTTAACCAAACCTCCAATAAAAGCAAGAAATGAAATTATCATTCCAAACTTTACAAATATTTTTAATGGTTTATTTGAAAAAGAAATAATTGCATTAAACGCCAAACTTATACCTTTAGAAAAACTATAAGAGGATTTTCCGCTATCTCTATCTGCGTGTTCAACTGCAATGGAAGTTGCATTGTAGCCAGTAAAATATATAAAAAGCGGAAATGCTTTTATATAATCACCAATCGTAAGTACCGATGCAATTACCTTTCGATTATAAATCCCAAAATTGGCAACTTCATTATTAAAATCGGTATCGGCTAAGTAATTAAATACTTTTGAGAAAATTTTTGAATACATTTTTTTAATAAATCCATCTTGTCTGTTTTCTCTTCTTGCTAATACTAAATCATAGCCTTCAATAGCCTTCTTGTATAACTTTTCAATTTCTTTAGGTTGATCTTGTAAATCACAATCCATTACAACTATCCATTCTCCTTTGGCAATTGATAATCCAGCCACTATAGCTGGGTGTTGTCCAAAATTTCTGCTTAACCTTATACTTTTTACTTCAGGAAATTTTATAGACAATTGCCTCATTACTTCCCATGAATTATCTGGACTTCTATCATCAACTAAAATAATTTCAAACGTCACACCTATTTCATGAAGTGTATTCCTTATTTGATAAACTAATTTATCTAATATCTTTTCTGCTCTATAAACTGGACTAATTATAGAAATTTCTATACTCATAAATTAATATTTTGCAGTAATAATTATTCCAAATGTAATAATAAGTAAACCAAATAATTTTCCAATTGTAAAAATTTCACCTAAAAATAAAACTCCAATTAAAAAAATTATTTCCGGAGCTAAACTCATAAAAGGATTCGCTTGTGTGATTCCAAATTTGGTAATGGTAGTCATTAAAAAAATTAAGACAGTAAAAGTAGTGATAAATCTATAACAATATAATAATCAAATTATTTTTTATTATTAATTGCAAAAGCATCTCTGCTCCATCGCGAGTAAGGTATTTTTATGATACAGAAAATTTTGATTTTCATTATTTATTTGTTGACAAACCTTCAAAAATATTATAATTTTTTAAAGTTTCTATTAACTTCCTTGTAAACAACTGAGATCCTACTTTATTTAAGTGTGAAGCGTTATAAAAATACTTCTTTTGATAAGAAATAGAGTCATTAGAAAAATCATAAAATGGAATTTGATATTGTTTACTATACTTTTTAAATAGTCCAATTATTTGTGCTCTGTTTGATACAAATTTTTGTCCTTCTATATATTCAGGAGTGTATACAAAAATCAACTTGATATTGTTTGACTTACACTCTTTCAAAAAGTTTTCAAATAATACTATTGTAGGTCTATCTAATTTAACTTTAAGAGTATTCATGCTAGCTTTGGCGTTATCAAAATCAGAATTCCATGCTTCATCGCGTCCTTTATATCCTTTAACTCTAGTTACAGGGTTAATTAAATGTCCCAATGAAAATTTAAAGGCAGTTACTGTAGCATCATAATTTCCATAATACCGAATTAAAGGAATTTCATAATCTATTGAGCTAAATCCATTATAACTAATCGTAGCTTCTTTAACCTCTTTATTCCATAACATATAGGGTAGAAATTGCTGAGAATTATATAAATCTTTATTTTTCTTCAGTGTAAAATAATCTAAAGAAAAAATAATGAATTTAGGTCTTTTATTATGCTTTAATAATTCTCGATATCGCAAGTTTTGTAACCAAAAATTATGTCCATCAAGTCCTAAATTATAGGACGAAATGCCTAAACTATCAGAAATCATAGTAGGATCAATATGTATCCAAGCTCTTGAACTACCAAAAATAAGTAGGTCTGAATTAACCTTCCCTTCATATATAGCATTCCAAGTTGGATATTCTTTTTCTGCAAACCTATTCGATTTTTTTAAATTTTTAGAAATATAAATATCAAAAAAATAACTCAATAAAAATATTGGAGCAATAAAAAAGAATAGTGTAACTAAAAACTTTTTCACACTAAAATTGGAAATAAATAAACTCTTGATTTGACCCAGCAAACAAGAAGAATAGTAGTAATAATAAATAATAAAATGTCCAACGATAATAAAATGGTTTTTTATTAAACATGTTTTCTATGGCATAATTTTGTTCTCTACCTCTCCATTCAATAATAATAAAAAAGACTACCAAAATTATAATTGGGAAACTCAAAGTGCCTTTTTTGAAAAAAGGTATTGTAAATAAAGAAGATGAAAAAATTGTAGATATATATGCAAATGCCTGACCCACAGTATTACTTCTGAAAAATATCCATGCAAAAACAGTTAAGGTAAAAGTTGTGATTATCTGAAAAAATTCTTTGAAACTTGGAATATATTTTCCGCTAGCAACCATATCAAGATTTGCCCTATTAGTATTAAAAATGATAGAAGGCATAATATAAATAGCATTCAATAATCCCCAAATAATGAATGTCCAGTTAGCACCATGCCAAAAACCACTTACTAAAAATATTATGAAAGTATTTCTAACTTTCATCCAAGTACCACCTTTACTGCCACCGAGTGGAATGTATAAATAATCTCTAAACCATGAAGAAAGTGAAATATGCCAACGGCGCCAAAACTCAGCAATATCTCGGGAGAAATAGGGAAAGGCAAAATTTTTCAATAAATCTATTCCAAATAGTCTTGCTGTTCCTAAAGCAATATCTGAGTAACCTGAGAAATCGCCATAAATTTGAAACGTAAAAAACAATGCTCCTAATACTAATGTACTCCCAGAATAATGGTCAGCATTATCAAAAATAATATTCGCAAAATAAGCACAGTTATCTGCAATGACTACTTTTTTAAATAATCCCCATAGAATTTGTCTCAAACCATCAACTGCTCGGTTGTAATCAAATGTCCTTTTTCGTTGAATTTGAGGCAAAAGATGGGTTGCTCTTTCAATAGGACCAGCTACTAATAAAGGAAAAAAACAAACAAAAACAGAATAATCTAAAAAATTCTTTTCTGCTTTTATTCTGTCTTTATAAATATCAATTACATATGATAAACCATGAAAAGTATAAAAAGATATACCAACAGGAAGAATAACTTTCAGGGTCCAAGGATTAACATGAAGACCAAAATTAGCTATGGCATCAGAAAAAGAGTCAATAAAAAAATTGTAGTATTTGAAAACTCCCAAAAAACCTAGATTTACTGAAATACTTAGCCAAAACCAAAACTTTTTATTTCCTATATTTTTTGCTTCTGACATTTTTATCCCTGTAAAATAGTCCAAAAGCGTTGAAAAAATTAACAAAAATAAAAAGCGCCAATCCCAACAAGCATAGAAGAAATAACTGGATACAAGGAGTAAAACATTTTGATACTTGTAATTTTTATTAAATACAAACCAATAAAGCAGAAATACTATTGGCAAAAATATTGCGTAGCTAAGTGAATTAAATAGCATAATTCAATTTTTGTTTTAAAATAATAGTATAAGTTTTCTCAAAGTCTTTCGCGATACTTTTGTTAGTGTAATGGTTAACGACTTGCTGATAGGCTTTTTCATTTACCATATTATCAATTGTCAAGGCTTCTTGCATTGCTTTAACAAAATTCAATTCATCACTTTTTTCAACCAAAAAGCCTGTTCGTTTGTGTTCAATTATCTCATTTATTCCTCCAACATCATTGGCTACAACTGGTGTTCTGCAGTACATAGACTCTAACAAAACTCCTGGAAGACCTTCAATAATACTTGGTAAAACCAACATATCTGCTTTGATTATATAATCTAAAGGATTTGCTGTCCAACCATAAAAAATTATTGAATCTGACAGATTCATTTTTATCACTTCTTCTTCTATTTCTTGCTTCATCGGACCATCTCCTAATAAATGCAAAATGGCATTGGGCTTTGACTCTAAAAACATTTTCCAAATTCTTAATAAGCCACTATGATTTTTTTCAAATGTAAATCCACCTACATGCACTACATTAATAGAATTATTATGTTGATTTTTCCATTCAACGTGATTGGTAATTGTTTCATCAATTCCTATAGGAATTACAAAAGTTTTCTTTTTGGTAGAAGGAAATAAAAAAATTATATCATCTGCACTAAATTTTGAAACTGATATAATGGCATCAACTTTTTTATAAAAAAAATGATTTATAATTTTTGTTGGAGTTGATTTAATATAGCTACTAACAGTACTTGCATTTCTGGCAATGACAGGAACTTTCCAACCAAAAAATAATTTTGATAAGATCATGAACTTTAAAGTATCGCCAGCATTACACTGAATAATATCTGGTTTAAATTCTTTGACTAGATGAGCTATTTGTTGCCATGCTTCATAATCATACCATCGTTTTGAAATGGGTCTATTTAATTGTATTTTTTTTCCAGAAAATGGCAATTCAGAAACACCTTCAAAAAGTGAAATTAAAATCACAGTATGACCTAATTTTTCCAAATGCTCAGAAAGCTGTGCAGCGAAAATTTCTGCACCTCTTTTTTGAGGTTTTTGGATAATTTGAAATAGTATCACTTAGAAAGTAATTTGAAGTAAAGATTATACATTTTTTGATGAACAGAGTCGAGCAGAAATTTTTCTTCAAATATTTTCTTACTTTCTAATGCAAATTCGTTTTTTAAATTTTCATCTAAAACCAGTTTACTGATACATTCTGCTAGTTGCTTTTCATTATTTATTTCAAAAACAAGAGCATTCTTATCAACTTCAACCACTTCTTTCATCATCGGTAAGTTAGTACAAATGATTGGTAATCCTGAAGCTTCAGCTTCAATCAAAACACCAGGAAGTCCCTCAAATCTAGAAGGAAAAACAAAAATATCGGACATTTTTAATAATTCTGGGATATCTGTTCTATGTCCCAAAAAAGTTACCGTTTTTTCAAGTTTATTCTCTTCTACAAATCTAAGAAGTGAAGTAGTTAATTTTCCTTCTCTGCCTACTATTAACAAATGCACCTTTTCAAAAATATTTTTTGGTAATAGAATTAATGCTTTCAGTAAAACGTCTTGACCTTTTTGATATTCTTGGCGAGCAACATTAAGTAAAATTATTTTATCTTCATCAATACCAATTTCTTTTCTATTGAATGGTAATACATCATATTTTTTAATGTCTCTGCCTCTATGAACCACTGTCATTTTGTTTTGGTCTATTCCAAGCTTCTCTTGGTAATGCTTAGCAACAGAATAACCATTGGGGTGAAAATGATCGGTTCCTAAAATACTCGTTATTTTGTCTAAGAATCTGTAACCTTCTAGTTTAAATTTTGTCACTCCTTTTTCCTGTAATCTATTTTCACTATAGGTATGATTTACTAAACTTTCGATATGGACAAAAGAAGAATCAAAAACTCTAATAGACCTTACTAGTACGTTTGCATTAAACAAAACAGAATGAATTATATCTGGCTTAAATTGAGAAATTATTTTTTTTAAAGCTATTCGCTTTTGCAGA
>CALQCV020000038.1 GCA_943329165.2 Candidatus Nitrotoga sp. CP45
AATGATCCAATTCTTAAACAAAATTTCTTTGTTTGAATCCGAAAAAGATTTGTTATTTGTAAACAATTGTCCATAGCCTTTACATTAAAATCTTTGCTTATTTTATCCCCATATAATAGTTTGAAGACTTCTAAACGTTAGACAATGCTTTTTTCGAGTTTTTCATTAATAAAAAAGTTTATTGAAACGAATTTCAATAAACTTTCGGGAATACCATATTTTACAATGCTTCACAGCATTTTTACCAACCATTTTTGACTATTAAACCTTATAAAATAAGAAAGGGTTGTCAATTTTGACAACCCTTTTTTTTATTATATTTTTGTTGGCGAAGAACTACTGAAAAATATTAAAAAACTTGATAATAGAAATCCCATTTATGCAGAAATAATAATTGGTATGATTATCTTTTTGGCGATCGGGATTGTTTGCTATGATTTTGGGACTATGTTTAAAATCTTTTTAGGAGTTGTTTGTCTTGGTGCTTTGATAGGATTAATATTTGCTTTAAAAAAACTCCTGTCAAGATGAAATGAATCGGAGCAAAAAGCCAAACTAACTAGGTTATCTTATCATTTCTTAATAATGTTTCGTAACACGGCTTTATCAGGATAATTGATGACTTCTAAAGTGATATCTTTATTCTTGCTGGTTTTCCCATAAATGATATACAGTTTTCCGTCTTCTTCCGTTATATTGCTTTTGTCAAAATCCACATCGCCATGGGTTAAAACATTTTTGATATCAATTGTATCAACCCAGTCTTCTGAAAGTCTCCGCGAAGCTTCAATATCGTACAAAAAAGGTTTGTTTCTGAGGTCATTTAAAACTCTTGCATTGGGAAAATAATTGCAACGGGTATCTTTTCCGCTAAGCACCATGGCTACAAAAAAACAGCCCATAACCAAACCCACTAAATAGTAGGCAAAACGCTGGTAAAACTTCATACTGATTAATTTTGTGCAAAAGTAATCAATGTTAGTTTGTCAATAAATTTTAAAGAAGATTTATTTTAAAAAACAATCAAATTAATATCGTTATCCGGAAGATTGAACCAATCGCCTATGGCTTTGTTGGTCAAAATGCCATGATACAAATAGACACCATTTTTTAATCCTTTATTGCAGCGAATAGCACTTTCCAAACCGCCATCTTCGGCAATTTGTAATAAGTAAGGCGTAATAATATTACTTATAGAAAGCGAAGCCGTTTTAGAATATCGCGAGGGAATATTCGGCACGCAATAGTGAATAACATTGTTCTTTATAAAAGTTGGGTTTTCGTGAGTTGTCACTTCCGAAGTTTCAAAGCAACCGCCGGTATCAATGCTTACATCAACGATTACGGCGCCCTTTTTCATGTGTTCTACCATAGTTTCGGTAACCACAACAGGACATCGCTCTTTGCCACGCAATGCGCCAATAGCAACATCGCATCGGCGTAATGCTTTTAATAATGATTTGGGTTGTATGGTCGACGTAAATATTCTTTGATTTAAATTGTTTTGCAGTCGGCGTAATTTGGTAATTGAATTGTCAAAAACTTTCACACTGGCTCCTAAACCTATAGCCGTTTTGGCGGCAAATTCTCCTGCCGTTCCGGCGCCAAGAATAACAACATCAGTAGGAGGAACGCCCGTAATATTACCAAGCAATAAACCTTTTCCGAATTCGTTGTTAATCATCAGTTCAGCCGCAATCAAAACCGAGGCTATTCCTGCAATTTCACTTAAGGATTTCACAGCAGGATACGAACCATCTTCGTCTTTAATGTATTCAAAAGCAAGTGCAGTAATTTTTTTCTTGGATAATGCTTCGAAGTATTCTTTTTTTCGTGTCTTCAATTGAATCGCAGAAAGTACGATGGCATTCGTATTTACTAATCCGATTTCTTCCATGGTTAAAGGTTCAACCTTTAGAATCATTGGGCAACTTAACACTTTCTTTGTGTCTTTTGTAATGGTTGCTCCGGCATCACTAAATTCTTTATCGGTATAACTCGAACTTAATCCGGCACCCGATTCAATCATTACTTTGTGTCCGTGTGACGTAAGTGAATTTACAGCATCAGGTGTCAAACAAATGCGTCTTTCCTGATAAGAAGTTTCTTTTGGAATTCCGATAAAGAGTTCACTTTTATGACGATATACTTCTAATTTTTCTTCTTGAGGCAAAAGTTGCTGCTTAGTGAAAGGTGTAATAGCCATGATGCAAAAATGTAATTTTGCCCCAAATTACAAAAAAAATTAATATCAATATCAATTTCAATAGCAAAAATCAATATCAAAAATCAACATCAAAAATCAGAAAAATAAAATTTTCATTGAATTTTGACATTGCTATTTTGATTGTTATTGAAACGCTATATCAATCTTAAATTTCTTTTACCTTCGACGGATTCAGACAAAGTAATGGTAGTAAAATCAGTAGGTAGTAAATTCGGAATTTTTTCTGCCCACTCTATAAAGCACCAATTTCCTGAATATAAATAGTCCTCAATTCCTATATCTAATGCTTCGATTTCTGATTTCAATCGGTACATATCAAAGTGATATACCTTTTGATTGTCGTCGGCTTGGTATTCATTTACCAACGAAAATGTTGGACTGCTAGTGGCATCAGTCACGCCTAATTCTTTTGTTAAAGCCTTAATCAGTGTTGTCTTACCAACACCCATATTACCATGAAAAAGAATGACTTTATTCGGTTTTTCAAGTATGATTTTTTTGGCTACTTGATTTATTTCGTCAAGTGAAAAGATGATTTCCATTGTTTCTGTGTTTGAAGTTAGAAGCTGGAAGAGGAAAGATTATTTTCTTCTAACTTCCACCTTCCATCTTCCTTTTCTATTTAGGATTAAAAATTAAGAACGGAACAATCATTTCTTCCAATGAAATTCCACCGTGTTGATAGGTATTTCGATAGTAACTTACATAATGATTGTAATTATTGACATAAGCTAAGAACATATCGTTTTTCGCAAAAATATAAGAACTGCTCATATTGATTGTTGGCAAACCAATTCGCTTTGGATCTTTCACAGCATAAACTTCTTTGTCTTCATAAGTCAGGCTTCTTCCGGTCTTGTAGCGCAAATTTAAACTCGTGTTTTTATCACCAATTACTTTTGACGGATGTTTTACATTTATCGTTCCGTGGTCCGTTGTGATTATCAATTTGAAACCTAACTTTTGAGCTTGTTGGATAATTTCCAGCAGCGGTGAATTTTTAAACCAACTCAAGGTTAAAGAGCGATATGCTTTATCATCGGAAGCTAATTCTTTTACAACATCCATTTCGGTTTTAGCGTGAGACAACATGTCTACAAAGTTGTAAACGACAGTAACCAAATCGTTGTTTTTTAATCCTTTGAAGTTTTCGGCTAATTTTTTTCCGTTAGCTAAATTGGTAATCTTAAAATATTCTTGCTTGATGTTTAAGCCCAATCGTTTTAGATGCGCTGTTAAAAATTCGGCTTCATACAGGTTTTTTCCGCCGTCTTCTACATCATTTTTCCAATATTGCGGAAATTGTTTTTCCATTTCTAAAGGTGTTAAACCCGAGAATATGGAGTTTCTCGCATATTGTGTTGCCGTTGGTAAACTGGCATAATACGGAACTTCTTTTTCTAACTTGTAATGATTATTTACAGTACTTTCCATGGCTTTCCATTGGTCGTAGCGAAGGTTGTCTATAACAACAAAAAGTATGGGTTTGTCTTTTTTTACCAATTCGGGAACAACTAATTCTCTAAACAAAGTATGGGACTGAATAGGTCTGTCAGCTTTCGGCTCACTCGAGCCTTGGCGAACAGGCGCAGCAAACCAATCTTCATAATTGCGCTCAATGAATTTTCCGAATTGTGCATTGGCTTCTGTCTTTTGGCTTTCCAGAATTTCAAACATGCTTTGGTCGTTTATATTCTCTAATTCTAATTCCCAAAAAATAAGTTTTTTATAAAGTTCAACCCAATCTTCATAACTGTTTACCATTGCCATTTCCATAGCAATTTTGCGAAACTCCTTCTGGTAATCTAATGTTGTTTTTTCAGAAATCAATCTTGAATGATCGAGGTTTTTCTTCAAACTTAACAATATTTGATTTGGATTTACGGGTTTTATCAAATAGTCGGCAATCTTCGAACCAATCGCTTCTTCCATGATATATTCTTCCTCGCTTTTGGTAATCATAATCATTGGAGTAGAAGATTTTTTTTCTTTCATTTCCGAAAGGGTTTCCAAACCGCTCATTCCAGGCATGTTTTCATCCAGAAAAACAATATCAAAGTTCCCATCTTCAAAAGCATCGACAGCATCTCTTCCATTGTTGAAAGTAGTTACCTTATAGTTTTTCTTTTCAAGAAATAAAATATGCGGTTTAAGTAAATCAATTTCATCATCAACCCACAGAATTTTGATAGCATCCATATTTGTATATTGTTTAACGCAAATTACTACATTATAAAACGTAGTATTATTAAAATTATTATAAAATACTTAAAAATATATTTCAGTCAAACTATAACTGTCAAAGTAATGTTAAAGTATTTTTAGCATTCAGTGAATTAATTACATTTGATTCTATTCTTCAACGTATTATTTATTTTAAATTAATGTAAAAATGAAAAAAGTATTCTTATCGATGGCCGTTGTGGCGTTTTTGTTTTCAATGAATGTAAATGCACAAGAAAAGAAAGTGGCAAAAGCTAAAACAGAAAAATCTTGTTCGACTGCAGAAAAAAAATCATGTGGCAAAGCTAAAATGTCATGTTGTGCTTCTAAAAAAGTAGAAGAGAAAAAATAATTTAACCAAATTATTTTAATAAAGTGCCTCAATTTTAGAGGCACTTTTTTTGTTTAATTACTTTTAAATTAGTCATAATACTATACATTTGGAGACTTTTTTATTTTTTTCATACGAATGATTATCAAAACTATAAACTTATGCAACTAAAAAACAAACTTACCCTTAGCATGCTTTCGGCTTTATTCGCGATAAGCTGCAGCAAAAAAGAAATTCAATACGAAGATCCATTACTTACTAATCGAGACACAACTGTAAATCCTGGAGATGATTTTTTTCATTATGCCAATGGAGGTTGGTTTACAAAACATCCTATTCCAAGTACGGAAAGCAGTAACGGAATTTTTAGAACTATAGGCGATACCATTAATGCTCAGATTAAAAACATTTGTGAAAAATCAGCAGAAAACAAAAACGCTGCAAAAGGAAGCAACGAACAAAAGATAGGTGATTTTTATGCCTCTGGAATGGATACGGTATCGATTGAAAAAGCAGGCTTGAAACCGCTACGTGTGACTTTGTCAAAAATTGAAGCGATTACCGATGTTCCTACTTTAATGAACACTATTGGTTATCTTCATACCATTGGTGCTGGTCCGGCGTTCTCGTTTTATGTCGGGCAAGATGATAAAATAAGTTCAAAAAATGCTTTGTTCTTCGGACAAGGTGGTTTGGGTTTGGGTAATAGAGATTACTATTTCAATACAGATGCTGAAGCGGTAAAAATCAGAACAGAATATGTAAAGCATTTGCAAGCTATGTGGCTATTAACGGGAGGCGATGAGGTGACAGCAAAAAATGCTGCCGCTACTATTATGAAATTGGAAACTGATTTAGCTAAAAACAGCAGAAAATTAGAAGCACTCCGTGATCCAATAAAAAATTACAACAAGATGACTTTGGCGCAATTCAAATCATCAACACCATCTATAGCTTGGGAAAATGTTTTGCCACAATTGGGGATTTCAAAAGCTGATACAGTTATTGTAGGTCAGCCAGAATTTTATAGAGGATTGGATAAGATTATCACTTCCTATAGTATTGCAGATTGGAAAATGTATTTGAAATGGGATTTAGTTAACTCCTATGCTTCTTTTCTTAATAATGCTATCGAAAAGCAAAACTTTGCTTTTTATTCAACGGTATTAGATGGTGTTAAAGAGCAAAAACCAAGATGGAAACGAATTGTGGAGCAAACAGATGGCTCATTAGGAGAATTAATAGGCCAAGTGTATGTTACTGATTATTTGCCAAAAGGTTCAAAAGAAAAACTTTTAGAAATAGGGAATAACATTCGTGATGTATATGCAGAACACATTAAGAGATTGGATTGGATGAGTGAGGAAACCAAGAAAAAAGCACTTTTTAAATTAAGTAAAATTGTAATGAAGGTAGGATATCCCGATAAATGGAAGGATATGAGCAGTGTTATTATCAAAAGAAATGACTATTGCGCCAATGTTATGGCAGTGAATAAATGGGAATACAATTATATGATAAATAAATATGGCAAACCGGTTGACAGAACTGAATGGGGAATGTATCCACAAACGTATAATGCTTATTATAATCCAAGTAACAATGAAATTTGTGTTCCTGCCTGTAATATTTTAGTTCCAGGATTTGAAGGAAGAATGCCAGATGATGCTATTTTGTATGGTATAATTGGCGGTTCAACATTTGGTCACGAAATCACACATGGTTTTGATGATCAAGGAAGTCAGTACGATGACAAAGGTAATCTGAAAGATTGGTGGACAGCAGAAGATAAAGCAAAGTTTACTCAGAAAACAAAAGCAATTGTTGCGCAATTCAACAAGTTCGAACCGCTTAAAGGTAAGTTTGTAAATGGTGATGCAACACAAGGGGAAAACATCGCTGATTTAGGTGGCGTTGTTATGGGATATGAAGCTTTCAAAAAAACAGCTCAATACAAGAATAATGAAAAAATAAGCAATTTATCACCAGACCAACGATACTTCTTGGCCTATGGTTATGCTTGGATGGTACATGCTAAAGATGAAGCAATATCGAGACAAATTATGTCTGATGTTCATTCGCCGGCACAATACAGAATCAATGGTCCCTTGATGAATATTCCGGAATTTTATAAAGCGTTCAACGTAAAGCCAAGAGATAAAATGTATCTGTCTGAAAAAGAGAGAGTAGTCATTTGGTAATGTCTGACAAGTCCTAAATAATCGATACAGATTATTAGACAAAAACATATAAAACCTTAATAGATGTTTGCAGTTATGCTAATGGTATTTACATAATAAATGTAACTTCAGAAAATGGACAAGTATATACTAAAAAGCTAATTAAGAACTAATTGTGCTGTTATAGTCAGACTGTTTTAATATCTATTGAAGTAAAGTTTACTTTTTTAACAAATTATGCGTCTATAAAATTGCAAAATCGCATATAGTTATTCAAATTAATTACTAATATTGCATAATTATTAAAAAATTGTAAATATGTCTTTTTTAGAAAAAAAGTTTTCTTGGCTTTCTGTGATAATTTTTTCAGCAGTTGCCGTACTAGTTTTCTTTTCGATTACTAGTTGGATCCATTGTGATGATAATATATCAGAAACGGCAAATAATAAATATTCCTGTAATTATGATATAAAGCGTTTAAGTGGTTTAAAATATATAAAACCAATAATGTTTGTTGATGACGAATGCGAGTCAGATGACATGCAAGATATTAAACTGCAAATTGTTGAAATTGTTAATAGATATAAAAATTTTGAAGGAGTTACTTCAGCTTCAATTTATCTCAGACAGTTTTCAACCAATGAGTGGATGTGTGTAAATGAAACAGATAAATTTGAACCTGGCTCTCTTTTTAAAGTACCAGTGTTGATGAGTATTTTAAAAATGTGTGAAGAAAATCCGAGCTTTATCAATAAGCGCATTTCTTATAATAATCTTATAGATGATGGTAAAAATGTAGCTTATAAATCAAAGTCTATTCAATTAGGACAAAGTTATACGGTAAAAGAATTGTTGACTTATATGATAAAATATTCAGACAATCAAGCAACAATATTGTTAGAGTCCAATATGAAATCAGAAGTTTTACAAAAACTTTTTACTGATCTGGGTTTAGAAGCACCTAATATTTACGCAACACAATATTTTTTTACAACTACTCAATATTCATTATTTATTAGAGCTATTTATAATGCGTGTTATTTATCGATTAATGATTCGGAATTTGCCGCAAAGCTTTTGAGCGAATGTAATTTTAAAGATGGAATAGTGAGTGGGTTACCCAAAGGAACTCCAATAATACATAAATTTGGAGAATCGGGTAATCAAGTCGAAATGCAGTTACACGAATCAGCCATTATTTATGCCTATAACAAACCTTTTTTATTAACTATAATGACCAAAGGCAAGGACAATAAAACATTAGCAAAACTTATTAAAGAAGTATCAAATAAGGTATATACCGAAATGGCGAATAAATAAAACTAATTTAAGTTTGATAGGTCTTTAACAATTTAAAATCAATTTTTTGAATATGCACATCGGGTTAGAGCATGTTTAAATACTTATAAACAAAGCTTCTCATAATTGGGAAGCTTTGTTATATTTGTTCATTGCAAAAAGCTATTTTATGCTACAATTAAATGTAAAAAACGAAACAGCACGACTACGAGCAGTTGTACTTGGATCAGCTGTAAATAATGGTCCGTCACCAACAAAAGACGAAGCCTACGATCCAAAATCTTTAGAACATATTCTCGCCGGAACCTATCCTGTGGAAGCTGATATGGTCAAGGAAATGGAAGCTTTCAATCAGGTTTTTCAAAAGTATAATGTGAAAGTTTTTCGTCCGGAAATGATTGAAAACTACAATCAGATTTTTACGCGAGACATTGGTTTTGTGATAGATGATATTTTTATTAAAGCTAATATTCTTCCTGATAGAGAGCGCGAATTAGATGCTATACAATATATCATCGACCAAATAGATCCTGCAAAAGTGGTTCGCCCGCCCGAAGAAGTGCATATTGAAGGTGGCGATGTTATGCTTTGGAACGATTATATTTTTATCGGAACATATAAAGGTTCGGATTATAAAGATTACATCACTGCACGGACAAATATGCAAGGTGTAAACTATATAAAAGACTTATTCCCGAATAAGATTGTCAAAGAATTTGACTTGGTAAAATCAAAATTAGAGGCTCGTGACAATGCTTTGCATCTCGATTGTTGCTTTCAACCTGTTGGAAAAACCAAAGGAATAATTTATAAAAGTGGTTTCCGTGAAGAAGCAGATTATGTTTTTTTAGTTAAACTATTTGGAAAGGAAAATCTTTTTCACATCACCCGTGACGAAATGTATCATATGAATTCCAATGTGTTTTCTATTGATGACAATGTTGTGGTTTCAGAAAAAAACTTTACAAGATTAAACAATTGGCTTCGTGAAAACGGATTTGTTGTTGAAGAAATACCCTATGCTGAAATAGCAAAGCAAGAAGGACTTTTGCGCTGCTCAACTTTACCCTTAATTAGGGATTAGTTTCATGGTTTTCGGTTATCTGTTATTCCAGATAATTTAAAACAGAGAACCGAGTACAGAAAACAGAAAACCGACAACATATATAAGATAACAGAAACAATGAAACAAACTACCAACTCCATATTAATGATTCGTCCTGTAGCTTTTCGCATGAACGAACAAACGGCTGTGAATAATTACTACCAAAAAGTACTAGACGGACTTTCGCCCGAAACAGTGAATGCCAAAGCGCAAAAAGAGTTTGATACTTTTGTAGCCAAATTGCGAAAAGCAGGTGTGAATGTGACTGTTGTTGAAGACACTTTAGAACCAAACACACCAGACAGTATTTTTCCAAATAACTGGATTTCGTTTCACGAAAGTGGTGATGTGGCTTTGTATCCAATGTTTGCCGAAAATCGCCGTGCCGAAAGAAGAGAAGATATACTTGACATTCTGGAAGAGGAAGGTTTCCAGATTAACCAAATTGTAGATTACACTTCGGCTGAAGAAGACAATGTTTTCTTAGAAGGAACAGGAAGTTTGCTTTTAGACAGAGAAAACGGAAAAGCTTATTGTGCGCTTTCACCAAGAGCTGACGAAGAAGTAATGATTGAGTTTTGCGAAGATTTTGAATTAACTCCAGTTATCTTCGAAGCATTCCAAACGGTTAACGGTGAACGAAAACTGATTTATCATACTAACGTGATGATGTGTCTAGGCGATACATTTGCCGTAATTTGTGCCGATTGTATTGATGACAAAAAAGAGCGCAAAATGGTACTAGACAGCCTTCGTGGAGATGATAAAGAAATTATCTTAATCACCGAAGAGCAAGTGAATAACTTCGCTGGAAACATGCTTGAAGTAAAAGGAAAAAACGAAGAACGTTTCTTGGTAATGAGTGAATCTGCGTTTAAAAGTTTGACCAAAAAACAAATCGCGCAAATTGAAGCGCACGTCGAAATAATTCACTCTAGTTTAGATACCATCGAAGCCTGTGGAGGCGGAAGTGCAAGATGCATGATGGCAGAAATTTTTCTTCCGAAAAATTAATTATGAGTTATGAGTTGCGATTTAACTTATACCTCAAGACTCATAACTAAATTCCTCTAATAATACTCAGAACAGAGCTTATTATATATTGAATTCCAATTGCAATAGTTAAGAAACCAACAATTCTGGAAATTGCAACTATACCTGATTGCCCAAGTATATTTGCCAAATAGTGTGCGCTGCGTAAAATTAGAAAAATAATTATAGCGATAACCAATATCGCAAGGGAAGATATAATAATTTCATTTGTAGTGTTGTGCTCTTGATAAAACGCAATCAATAACGAAATAGAGCCCGGCCCAGCTAACATAGGCATTGCCAAAGGCGTTAATGCAATATCATTTCTATTTTCAATATCTTGTTGTACTTTTTTACCGATACCACGATTCTTACTGAATTTTCCATTCAAAAGAGAAAACCCAGAGCTCGCAATAATAATTCCACCAGCAATACGAAGTGCGGTGATTGTAATTCCGAAAAATGACAGCACATATTGTCCAATGAAGAAAGAAATAATCAGAATAATGAACACATTTGCTGCAGTCCAAAGCGAAACGCGAGAGCGTTCTTTTTTTGTATAATCTTGCGTTAAACTAACGAATATTGGCACCGTTCCAATTGGATTTAGAACCGAAAAAAGCGCTGCGAATAGAAAAATAAAAAGCTCCATAGTTTTTTTTGCAAAGGTAAATCGGGAGTTTTACTTTAAATATTAAATAGAACCCGTTGGGTGAAATTAACCAAAAGTAATGAATAATATCTTTTTTGATTTAAATTTAAGGTCAATTAGAACCCAAATGTCAGTCTGAGCTTGTCGAAGACATTTAAAAAGATGCATTTCGACAGGCT